>NZ_VFXM01000039.1:0-687 GCF_006519705.1 Ornithinimicrobium kibberense | reverse complement strand
CGTGCCCGACCAGGCCACCCCCGGCAACGCAGCCTGCCCCACCACCGGCCCGCCCTGTGGCACGGCCATCGGTGCCGACTCGTCCGGCGAGGGCGGCGCGTCTGGCGAGGGCGGCGCGTCTGGCGAGAGCGACGACGCTCCTGGCGTGCTCGGTGGCCCTGCCGAGGGCAACCGGGCAGACTGGTCCCCGCATCTGCGGACCAGCCAGTCCGGCAGCGGAGGCCAGCCAGGGTCGGCCAGGGTGAACGGCCCGAGCCCGGTCTGACCATCACCGGCTTCGTCACGGGTGCCGACGAGACCACTGAGGCCGTGCGGATGCTCCAGGCCCGGGCGGCCCGTGCTGCGGCCGGTGTGCGCGCACCGGGGGCAGGCCACCGTGCCGGTCAGCGAGTCCCAGGGGACGACCACCTGCAGGTTCAACGGTGGGGTCGCCGTCGTGACGGCGGCCAGAGTGTCCAGGTCCTCCGGCGTGACCAGCTCGTCGACGACCTCGGGCACCTCCACGGTGCCGTGCAGCAGCAGGCTGGCGCACAGGTCCGAACGCAGCTGCGCCAGCGACCGCTCCTCCCCAGCACCCCGCAACGCCCGGGCCATCCGGTCCACCCGGGCGAACACCCCCACCCCCGAGATCAACGGAGTCCGCACGCCCACCGTCGCGGTCCCGTCGTCGTGCACCCGCAGCCACGC
>NZ_VFXM01000038.1:0-718 GCF_006519705.1 Ornithinimicrobium kibberense | reverse complement strand
GACGGACGACCCCGCCCGCGCGACCAGTCCCCCGGAGGAACCTTCCGACCAGGCCTCACCGACCGCTCCCGTGACCGGCCCTCCCTTGACCGGCCCGCCCGGCGACGGACAGGAAGAGGTGCTGCTGGCGGTCGCCCAGGCCACCGGCACCACCCCGGCGTTCCTGCACGCTCCCGACGTGGCCGACCTGATCACCACCCCCGGAACCACCCTGCACCGCCTCGTCATCGACCCCCTGGACGGGCGCTGCGTGGAACGCTCCACCACCGCCTACCAGCCCGACGCGCACATGCGCGCCCAGGCCCGCGCCGCCGACGGCACCTGCCGCGCCCCCGGCTGCACCCGCCCGGCCATCTACACCCAGCTCGACCACGTCCACGAGCACGCCACCGGCGGAGCGACCACCCTGTGCAACCTCGAATGCCTGTGCACCACCCACCACGACCTCAAGACCGCCCGCCACTGGCACGCCACCATCGACGCCCACCGCGACGTCACCTGGCAGACCCTGCTCGGACGCATCTACGCCACCCGCACCCACGACCACCGCGCCTACACCACCCTCCTGGCCACCGCCATCGCCACCGTCGACCACGCCACCACCACCGCCGCCGCCGCGGCGCAGGGGGACAGCGACGGGAACGACCCGGACCCGGCCACCGCCCGCGCCGAGGCCATCGACCAGGCCATCTACACCGCCCTGTGCCACCGCGCCCCC
>NZ_VFXM01000037.1:0-803 GCF_006519705.1 Ornithinimicrobium kibberense | reverse complement strand
ACGAGCGTAGCCGTCCTCCACGCGGCATGAGCGAGCATGGCTGCTGTCGGCAGCAGAATGGGGTCATGACCATGACCTTGCTCGAGGGTGAACCCGCTGCGGGGCCTTGGCGGGCCCTCGACACTGCCGAGCTGGTCGATCACGTCTTACAGGTGGCCGGGCAGCCGCTGGGTCGGCCGCAGATCGTTGCCGTGGACGGCAGGGGAGCCTCAGGTAAGTCGACGCTGGCTGCTGAGCTGAAGCGTGCCGTCGCCCGTTCTGCGGTCGTCCACACGGATGACCTGGCCTGGCATGAGCCGTTCTTCGCCTGGGGGCATATGCTGCGCGAGGAGATCCTGGTGACACTGCACCGTGGGGAGGGTGTGCGGTTTCAGCCGCCGGCGTGGGGGCTGCATGGACGCGAAGGCGTGATCGAGGTTGCCGCGGAGGTGGACTTGGTCGTCATCGAGGGCGTCGGCGCAAGCCAACGCGAGTTCGAGCACTTCGTTGATGCCTCGATCTGGGTGCAGTCGGACTTTCAGGAGGCCGAGCGGCGGGGGATCGCTCGCGACATGGCCCAGGGTGTGAACGGGGATCGCGAGCAGACGATCGCGTTCTGGCACGAGTGGATGGCACATGAAGTGCGGTTTCTTGCCGAGCAACGTCCGTGGGAGCGGGCCTGCCTGGTGGTTGCCGGTTCCCCAACCATCGACCTCGATGAGGGGCAGTTCGCCGTAGCGCCTGCACCTTCGAACAACCCGTGGCTCTGATGGTAGGTGCCCCCGCATCTGCCAACGCGGCAGACATCCCAGGTTCTGGTTCTG
>NZ_VFXM01000036.1:0-876 GCF_006519705.1 Ornithinimicrobium kibberense | reverse complement strand
TACATCTTCCGCTCGTGCTTCTTGTGCTGGTGCTGGTCCTGCTCGGACTGCTCGTGGGGGGAGGACTCGTGCTGGTCGTGCTGCTCGTGCTGCTCGTGGGGGCTGGACATCATCGGTTCCTTCCTGATCGGTCAGGGGTGGTGCGGTCAGGGGGGCACGGCGCGAGGGCAGGTCGGGCTCAGCCGTCCGGCTCGTCGAGGCGTCGGCGACGCTCCAGGTAGTCCTGCTCGTCGATCTCGCCGCGGGCGTAGCGCTCGTCGAGGATCCGGCGCGCCGCGGACCTACGGCCGGAGGCGCTCGCCTCCTCGGGCGCGTGCGCCGGTGGCTGGTCGACCGGTCCGCGTGTGCGGGCCCGGTCGCCGCCGGAACGGACCAGCAGCGCCACGACGGCCACGGTCGCGATGATGATCAGCAGCCACACGACCCACATCCAACCCATGCCCATGCCCATCCCCCATCCGTTGCCATACATTCCTTCTCCTTCCGGTCGTGGTGGTGTCGGTCGGTCGGTGGGTCAGCTCTTGCCGGGCGGGGTCACCGGGCCTGGATCGTGCCCATCATGCCCNCCCGGTCGGGGTCGAACGAGCGTCCGTCGATGGTGAAGTCCATCATCCCGCCCGGTCCGCGGCCCCCACCCCCGCCGCCGCCCATCATCCCGCCCATGCCCATCTCCATGGTCAGCTCCCGGCGCCGGTCGACGTCGACGTCGCGCAGGTCGGCGAGCGGACCGTCCGGACCACCGGGGAGCCCACCGGCGCCGCCCTCGCCGGACCCGCCGGCCCCCGACCCGCCGTCCCGGCCGACCTCGAGGTGGGCCAGGAGCTGCTCGGCGTCCTCGGGACCGACCGCGCCGCCCATCATCTGGCCGCGGTCCAC
>NZ_VFXM01000035.1:0-1154 GCF_006519705.1 Ornithinimicrobium kibberense | reverse complement strand
TGCCGCATGCGGGATGCAGGGTTGCCGCGCTCCTACCAATGCCAGGACGCGGAGGGTCGGGCTGTCACCTTCGGTGCTGCCAAGTGGTTGCGGGTTACCGTGCCTTCATGCTCGCCGAGGACCTGCTCCTGCTCGCCGCTGCCGTCAGGCGGCCTCGCCCGGCTCTCGTAGCCGCCGCGGTCGCCGGCGCTGTACTGGCTGAGCTCGCCACCCTTGAGCGAGTCCAGGTGACCGCAGGACGAACCGTTGCCCTGCTGGATGCTCGCCCCACGGGCGAAACAGTTCTCGATGAGACGATCGAACGCCTGCAGCGCATGGGACCACGGCACCTGGACGAGGTGTGCCGGGTCATGGGACGGGTGGTCGTGGTCCAGGTCGAGCAAGCCTTGGTAGCCAAGGGAGCGATCGCGCTCGACGAGTCAGGCTTGTTCGGAGTGACCCTGGCCAAGGACTACGTGGTCACGGATCGCGACCGGCTACGGGCTCTTCAGGTGATGTTGGCCGACGNCTGCTGGGCGCAGCGGACTGGCTGGGTCATGTGATGCCCCCAGTGCTCGCCACGCGAGGGGTCAAGATGGACTTGTCGGCCGCGGCACGTCGCATATCGCATAACCGCTGGGTCGACGAGCCGCTCGTGAGGCTGGTGTCCAATGAGCAGGGCGGAGCGGCAGCAGCTGCAATGGGTGCTGTCTGACTTCACACGACCGCAGCCCCTTCCGTGAGTTTCGGCCGCTTACAAAGCCTTGACCGAGCACCTGCATCTCCCGCTTCCCGCTACTGTTCCGGTGAGCGGCCGAGCAGTCAGTAAGGGACCATAGGGGTCTTCCCTCACAGGTATGAGAAGGGCTGCGAGTAGGCCCCGGTGGTGCGCCGCGATACGCACGCTCATGCCGCGTCGCGGTTGGTTTAGTCGTCGCCCTCCAGCTGGCGCCGTATCAGTTGCCGATCCTCTTCCACGACTCGCCGGAACTGCATGTTCATCACCATCCGCGCTTGGATTTCGTCCCAGCCGTACTCGCGCTGCAGCGCAGCAAGCGCGCAATCGCGGTCGCGACAGTTGAAGAGAAGTTGGACTAGGGCGACTGGGTTCTCGACCGCCTGGACGATCGCGGCGAGCAGGTTGTCGGCTTGTATGACTTGGAGGGCCTCCTGGT
>NZ_VFXM01000034.1:0-1323 GCF_006519705.1 Ornithinimicrobium kibberense | reverse complement strand
ACAGAACCAGAACCTGGGATGTCTGCCGCTGTGCGGGCTTTGCTGGTTCGGCGCCGTTGCGTCGAACTGCACATCGCCTTGGGCTCCTTCGCTTCACCAACGAGGCTAAGGAAGGATCGTTCGGGTTGCCCGCGAGTACCGCTACCGCCCCGCCAAGACGCCCGGGCGTCTTCTCCGGACTGTTGCGGAGGTGCAACAAGCCAGCCACGGCGTCGTAACGAGAGTGAAACGCGCGGGAGAGAAGGTAAGTCATGACCGATCACCCGGCTCGACTCGCGCCCACCGCAGATCTCCACTGTGAACTGTGCGGCCACCTCCCCCATCCGGCCAAGTCCCGGCTCACCTTCGCGAACGTAGCTGCAATCCTCCCCATCGAACTGGCCGTGCACGCCGTCGTGCTCCGCAGCGATCTTCCGTACCTGGGCAAGGTCGTCCTGCTGACGGTTCTAGCGACCGTCCTGGTCGTATGGGTGACCGAACCGTCAATCATGCGCCTCCTGCAAGCGTGGTTGCACGCGCCCCAGCTCCTCCATCGACGCCGCCTCGAGTCGGCGGACAAACTCTGGCGGCTAAGGACCCGGATCAGCGACGAGCCCGGCGCACTGCAGGCACTGGCGGAGCGACTGGAAGCGCTCAACGCGAACATCCTCGACCTACAGGTGCACCCTGTCGCTGGCGGCGCCTTGGATGAGCTGACCGTCGCAACATCGGACGAGGTCAACGCCGAGGACCTCCTCGACGCAGCAACCGCCGCCGGTGGCGTCGACACCCTCGTGTGGCCGACCACGGCTCTCGCGCTGGCCGATGGCCAGACCAAGGCCCTCAACCTGTCAATCAGAGTTGCTGCGGATCCCTCGGAGCTGGCATGGGCAGTGGCCGAGCTGCTGGGAGCCGAGATAGTCACCACCTCGATCACGACACCTGGACCTGGCCCCCTGCCGCTGGAGGAGGCAACGATGCTCAAGATTCCTTCACCGTGGCAAGGCGCGTTCGTCTTCTCTCGGCCGGGAGTACCGTTCACCCCGGCAGAGTCGGCCCGGGCGCACCGCCTTGCCGAGCTCGCGGAGCAAGCGCACTTGTCGACCATGCGTCTTCGGTCCACCTCCTCCCCCGCGGTCAACATCACGCAGAACTAGTGCGGGACTTCAGTAGTTGTCGCGCGGCCGCTTCGTGTGGTGGTGTCCGCCTCGGCCCAACCGTGGAAGCACACACCGCCCCGGTCCACCACGGACGCTTGCTCATGCGCCGTGGGGAACTGGCCTTCATCGGGGGCCCGCGACTGCGTATCCGCTTCTGGCTCCCTTCTCTGTCAAGCGGGGGTCT
>NZ_VFXM01000033.1:0-1446 GCF_006519705.1 Ornithinimicrobium kibberense | reverse complement strand
TCGCTGCCGCCAACGACTACTGGCGCTGAGCCGCCCTGCCCGGTGTGGCCGGGGGCGCGGTCTGCTCCTCGCCCACCCCCGTCTGAAAGTGGCGTCGTGGACGCCGTCCATCAGGCGGTGGTCCACGGGGCAGACCGAGGACAGCGAGACCGCAAACCCCTCCTACTCCGACTGTGCAATCGCAATCCGGGACAGGGCTTGGGCAATCTGCGCATCACGACCCTGCGCCGCATGTTGGTAGCGGAGAGCGGCCTGCGGGGTTGAATGACCCAGGCGAGCCATGAGTTCGGCCAGAGTCGCCCCGGTCTGGGCGGCCAGGACAGCGCCCGTGTGCCGCAAGTCATGCCAGCGTAGATCTGGTCTGCCGGCAGCTTCCCGTGCTCGGTAGAAGACCCGGTACAAGGTTGAAGGTGCAAGATGCGACCGGCCGTCGGCGGCAGGGAACAGGAGCGCGTCTCGTCCGCCGCGCGCGTGGCGCTCGATGTGGTCGTGCACCACGGGGATGAGATGAGGCGGGATGGCGACGTCCCGGCTTCCCGCTGCCGACTTGGGAGTGCCCACGATCACCTGACCGCCGGTACGGACGACGCCCCGTCTGACGTGGATGACGCCGTCCCTGAGGTCAATGTCCTTCGTACGCAGTTCGATGAGCTCGCCGAACCTCAGTGCGCACCATGACGACAGCAGGACCATTGGGCGGTACTTCTCCGGCATGGCCAGCGTGATGGTCTCGAGCTCGGTGAGCGTCGCAGGCCGGATCTGCTTGGTGCGTTCGGTGCTCCCGGCGCCTCGGATGTGACAGGGGTTCGACGAGATCTTCCCGTCGGTGACCGCGGTCCCCAGAATTGTCCGGAGCAGGCCGTAGGCGTGCGCTCGAAGGGTGGGGCGCGACTTGTCCAACTGCATGTACCACTCGCGGACGAGTTCACTGGTGACTCGTGTCAGGGGCACGGTGCCGAGTTCGGGGAGGATGTGTCGCTCCAGGAGCGACCGGTAGTGATCGCGCGTGCGTGGTTTGAGCTCCCGTTGCTGCAGCCAACGCTCGGCGTACTCGCCGAGCGTAGAGGTCCGGGCTTCCTGCACACGGCTGCGCCTGGACTTCGGTGTGACCCAGTCGTCCTGCGCGATGAGGCGATGCTCCGCAGCAAGCCACATCTCTGCATCGATCTTGGACTCGAAGGTGGTGGGCGCACTATGCAGAACTGTGTCGGGACCGACGTAGCGGGCACGGTATCGACCGCTCGGCAGCTTCGCGATCTGCCCGAAGGCTCGGCGCTTGGGCACGACATCCCCCTCTCTGTCCGTGTCGTCTACGTGTCGTTCGGGAGTCTACTCGTGTCGCTTCGTGGCCACTTCAGACCGGCTCCCGTTCACGCTAAATGCGCAGGTCAGAGCAGATAAACCCAGGTCCGAGACAGTACGCAGAGATTCGTTGGAATCGGATTC
>NZ_VFXM01000032.1:0-1968 GCF_006519705.1 Ornithinimicrobium kibberense | reverse complement strand
GAGGATCGGTACAACCCATTAGATCCGGATGTTGACCGGCAGCCTCCGACAGGTAGCGCGGGTTCAGTTGGGGAGGGGCGCTTCGATGATCTGGATCGTTGTCTGTTCTCCGTTCTGGTCGAATGCGACTACCTGCTGAGCCGGCTGGTAGACGTCGCGAGCGAAGGGCGTCAGGCCAGCGAGCGGCTCGCCGATCGTTTGTTCCATGGCCAGCACCTCCCAGGGGTCACCGTCGATGAGGAGTTGCTTGGTCCCTGAGGGGACCCAACCCAGGAAGGCATCTCCGAGTTTGTCGTCGGTGAGGTGGATCGCCCACGCTCCCTCCGGTGCCTCTATCGGTCCGAGAACATTGCCGTCGCCGACCCATATCCACCAGCGGCCGTCCTCTTCGGTCCTGGCGAGCTGGGGCCAGGCCGCCCATTCTGGCGGGTCGGTCACCGTGCTGGGCAGGGGTGGGGAGCTCCACTCGTTTGGCAGCGGTTGGGCGACCACGTCGGCTGCGGTCCAGCTCAACGACCATGTGTCGTCGATCTGCCAGAGCACCGCCGCCGGGGCGTGCTCGTACGGGAGGCGGGCTACCTGGGCAACGACCTGGTCCTGGTCATCGAGGACTGGCGTGAGCTGCTGGCCCGGCTCGCCCCCGGAAAGGGCGACCCGTTGAGCTGCTGGTGGGACGATGCCCACCACGACGTCCTGGCCGGGCACCTGAAGTATGGAGGCGCCCCAGCGGGCCACATCCTCGCCCGGGTCTCTGGATCCGTGCAGCAGGAGCGGCCCGCCGGGTGCCTGGGTCAGCACGCTCAGCCCAACCCCGCTGGACTGGCCTTCCCCTTGCTCGTCAGGTACCAGACAACCGTCGGCGGTGCGGATGACCAAGACCTTGGTGCCGTCTTGCGCGACCCAGTCCAGGACCGCCAGGTGCCCAACCTCGGAGGTCACCTGGGTTCCAGCACTGCCGTCCGCCAAGGAGCCCTCGCCGGGAGCGATGTCAAGGCATGGTGCCGTTGAGCTGGGCGCGGCAGGCAGGGCTTCCTGCACCGAGTCGGGCAGAAGCTGCGCGGCCCACAGCGAGGTTCCCAGGACCAGCGCGCCTGCCGCGGCCAGCGGGGTCGTCGTGGCGATCCGCTGACGACGACGCCGGCTGCGTCCCTGGTGCAACACCATCCGCCCGTCAAGGGGTCTCATCGGTGGCGGTGCGTCCAGCTGCAGCTGCTCGCGCAGCCAGGTCTCTTCGTCGGTCCTCATCGGGCCACCTCCGCATCCTCGTCCTCGTGGTCCTCGACGCTCTGCTCCTGGGTTGCGAGCCGCGCCCGTAGCTTGGCCAGGCCACGCGACCCGGCGCTCTTGACCGCTCCTACCGAGATCCCGAGCTCCTCGGCGACCTGCCGCTCCGACAGGTCGCAGGCATGCCGCAGCACGATCACGGCCCGTTGGCGGGGAGGCAACTGCTGCAACGCCGCAGCCATCGCTCCCCGTTCAGCAACGTGTGTGGCGTGGTCGGGAACGTCCCGACCAGCTCCGATCCCCGAGGTCCGGTGCCAGGGAAGAAGGGCAGCGCGCCCGCGCCGGCGGGCCACGTCACGCTGCAGGTTGACCATCGTGCGACGGACATAACCGAGCTCTTCACCCGGCCGCAGGTTCCCCCAATGCCCGTACACGCGGGTCAAGGCCTCTTGTACCAGGTCACGAGCTTCGTCAGGGTCCGAAGTGAGGTACCAGCCGACACGGAGCAGCTCCCCGCTCTCGCGGTCCACGAAGGCCGCGAACCGCTCGTCAGCTTCGCTCTTCACGGTCCCCCCTCATCTGTGCTCGCCATACCCCTCCCACGACCGACGCACCGCCAAGGTTGCCACGCCCATCCTCCAGGCGTTCGAGGCGAGGACCCGGAGCCCACCGCCAGCATCACCAGGGGCGGCAAAGGCACGCTTTTGGCGGCGCAGGGACTGTCCGCCAAACGGTGTTTCTGGC
>NZ_VFXM01000031.1:629-1987 GCF_006519705.1 Ornithinimicrobium kibberense | reverse complement strand
AGGGGGACTTGCCCACATGGGACACACACTTTCGAGATCGACGTCCGCGCATAACAGCAGCTCCGGTGGGCGTCCCCAGCCCTCGAGCGTTCGCGTCATGCGCGTGGCTTCCCCTTTCCAGTCCCCCAGGCGGCTGGCGCTGTGAACCGAAACGCTGAGGTACGTGACAGCACGACTCCCGCCGATCAGCGGTCGTCCGGTCGGCGGCCGCTTCGTGGCGTCATTCCGCCCACTATGACGCAGCAGACATACGCTCGGACATGGCGCGCGGTCGTGACATACCGGATCCGCCGATGACAGTGCGTTGTCCGGATGCGGCCCGGCCTCGGAATGACCCTCCGTGACAGGAGGGCGTGGATGTCCGTCCTGGGATGAGTCCCGCCCGATGCAGAATGGGTCGCTATGACTGACTTCACGGCTCGAGCCGCCCGGTTCGTGTCCGCGCACTTCCCACTAGCGGACGCCGCGTTCCTCGGGGGCAGCGCAACGACGGCGGCCGCTACGGACAGCTCTGATCTCGACATTCTTGTCGTACTCCCGGCTCGGTGGTCGAAGACGGCATTCGTCGAGACCACCCGTTTCGAAGGACAGCTCGTGGAGGTCTTCGCCTATGGGTCCGAGGCACTGCGGCTGTGGCTCGAAAGGGGGCGGAACGACCGTCGTCCGGTCCTGGACAAGCTGATCGGTGAGGGCATTCCCCTGACCGGTGGTGTCGTTGCCCGGTCCTTGGGTGACGACTCCAGGCGGGTGCTCGCGGAGGGACCCGTTGGACTGGATCCCGCTGAGCTGCGCTCTCGGGCATACAGCCTGTCGGCAGTTCTGGACGACCTGGTGGACACCACACAAGTCAGTGAACGGTTCGTGCTCACTTCGACGGCCTGGCGAGAGGCAGCTGAGTTGGCGTTGGTGGTCCGCCGCCGGTGGCTGGGGACCGGGAAGTGGCTGTTGCGGGAACTCGCGGCGGAAACGGACGAGTTCGGACTCATCTCCTGGGCGGGGAGCGATCACGATCCGGCCCAACTCGAGTACTGCGTCCGCGCCGTGCTCGACGCTGCTGGCGGTTATGTCCAGGAGCCCTTTATCCGTGGAGAGCGTCCATCCGACTTGTGACCGCTCATGCCGCATCCCGTACCGTTCTGCCCGCGGCCGTGCAGCCGGTAAAGGCCACATGGGTCTCCCGTCACGGGTAAGGGAAGCGGAACTAAACCTCGGTCGTGCGCCGCGGGTCTGTCCGATGAACGGTGTTTCCGGCGTTCATCTCAGAGGTTCTCCGCGGCCGGCATGCGGTCGGCGAAGGTGACGGCGAAAGCGTTGAGCGCGGGCTTCCACCGCATGGTCCATCGTGCCTGCCCGGTGCC
>NZ_VFXM01000031.1:0-608 GCF_006519705.1 Ornithinimicrobium kibberense | reverse complement strand
GATGAACTCCTCCCACGCCGCTCTCCACAGCTTGGGGATCGCGGGATAGGGCTTGCCCCATTTCTCCTCCAGCTCCTCGAACGCCGCCCACGCCGCCTCAACCGAGGGGGCGGTGTAGATGCGGCGCAGGTCCCCAGCCAGCTGGTCCCAGTACTTCCGGCTCGCGTAGCGCAGCGTCGCCCGGATGAGGTGGATCACGCAGGCCTGCACGATCGCGGCCGGGAAGACCGCGTTCACGCTGTCCGGCAGGCCCTTGAGGCCGTCGCAGACGATGAAGAACACGTCGGCCACGCCGCGGTTCTTCAGGTCAGCCAGGACGTTCATCCAGAACTTCGCGCTCTCGCCACCACCCTGCCCGGCCCACAGCCCCAGGACGTCTCGGCGCCCGTTCAGGTCGACCCCGATCGCGGCGTAGAACGGCTGGTTGCCGACCTGACCGTCGCGGACCTTCACGTAGATCGCGTCGATGAAGATCGCCGCGTAGATGGGCTGCAAAGGGCGCGAGGACCAGGTGGTCATCTCCTCGAGCACCTTGTCGGTGATCCGGCTGACCGTGTCCTTGGAGATGTTCGCGCCGTAGACCTCCTGGAAGTGCGCGCTGATCTCCC
>NZ_VFXM01000030.1:0-2516 GCF_006519705.1 Ornithinimicrobium kibberense | reverse complement strand
ATCCTGAGGTCAATAGAACTAGTAGCCGCGAGTGGCGTTTAGAGCGCAGTCGTCGACACGGATGAGCGCAAGGTCAACGGCCACCTACTGCTGTTGCCGCCTCGGGCTGCGGCCGCTGAGACAAGAGCAGGTACTCGGCAGATAGAGTCGCCAGCAGGCCCGCGGCGGCTAGACCGAGGGCATATGCGTATGTGTAGAGACCGAGATCGAGGTCAGGCAAGACGCCCTGCGCCTGCAAGACCAGCATGATTAGCAAGGCCGGCATGGACAACGTCGTCGCTGCAACCCCGCCGACCCACCGCCACCGCAGTGCCGCGGCAAACCAGGCCAGGCTGAACACCGCAGATCCCGCCAGGACCACGTAGGCCAGCGGCCTCGACGGCTCGCCCTGCATGTCGGTTCTGGCGGAAAGCATGACGACGGGCAACGTAGTCAGGCCGAACTGCACAAGCGCCACAACGCCCAGCACGGCGCGCTGGGAAGAACGGATCCTCGAGACGGCGCCCATCACACGTGCGGGGTGCCGGAGCAGCACGAGGCCGCCGAGAATCGCCGCCTGAAGCGGTCAAGGGCCATGTGAGTCGGCGACACGGACTGCAGACTAGCGTCACTGCACCGTCCCGGCGGCTCGCTCAGGCGGGCGCACGCATCTGCCGCAGGTCGCTAGGTCCTGCGGCGCATACGGTGATCTTATGCAGAACGTCGTGCACCACATCGAGCTCTGGACCACCGACGTGGAAGCATCCGCGCCGTCATTCGACTGGCTCCTCTCCACGATCGGCTGGATCCCCAAACACGACCCCTCGTGGCCGGAGGGCCGAACCTGGCAGCATNCCGACGTGGAAGCATCCGCGCCGTCATTCGACTGGCTCCTCTCCACGATCGGCTGGATCCCCAAACACGACCCCTCGTGGCCGGAGGGCCGAACCTGGCAGCATGCCAGCGGTGCATACGTCGTGCTCGAGCAGTCTCCCGACGTGTCCGGAACACACGAACGAACCCGAGCCGGCTTGAACCATCTCGCGTTGCGCGTCGCCGGCCGGGAGCAGCTCGACCATGTGCGAGAGCGGGCCACCCGGCACGGCTGGCGAGAACTGTTTGCCGAGCTCTACCCCCACGCTGGCGGGCCGGATCACACTGCGCTGTTCCTCGAGAACACAGAGGGCTTCGAGTTTGAGCTCGTCGCCGACTGAACATCCGCTCTTGCCGCATTGGGGTGCTCGCATGCTGATGTCACATTTGTCAGCGGCCGTGCTGGAGGCGTTGCACCTGGTCGGGGACCGACTGGCCGGCGCTTACCGGATCAACGACTGCTTGTCCGAGCTCGTTGGCGTGGATCCACCACGCACGCCCGGCACCGAGGACCTCGGTGGCCCGGTCCGCGCTCGAATGCAGGGCGGTGTCCTCGTCCAACGCCACTGCGATGCGCGCCTGCTGCCTGAGGACGATGTGGATCGCTCGACCAAGCGTCCCAGCCTGGGCAGCGTGCACCTCGATGACCCCAGGCACGATGCCAAGTCCGCCGCGCAGGGTGATCTCGTTCAGCCCTTCTGACCAATCGGCAGGGCACACATCGACCCCACCGGTTTGGTAGCCCCCGAGGACCGCCTGGTCCCCAGCGATCATCGCGCCGGCTGAGAAGCCGAGGTATGGGCAACCGGAGGCAACCATCCGTCGGATGTCCGCGAAAACCGGGCGCAGAGCTGAGTGGTAGGCGGGCGTTGGGCCTCCGCCGACCACGAGTGCATCGAACTGGCTGATGCGCTGGATGCCGTCCTCAAGCGCGACGATATTGATACGGTCCGCAAGCTTGGGCAGCAAAGTCGTGTACTCCGGGGCGAAAAGCTCTGCCGAATCGGCATCCCCGGCCAACAACAGCCCGACTCGAGAGACGTCGCGCTGGAGGCAGGCCTCCACGAAGGGCTGGAGACAGTCACGACGGCGGGTGGTGTCTGGGCCCCCACCAACAAGAACCGTAGTCATGCACGCAGTCTCCATCACCGCTGGCGGCCCGCACACACTCTACGAGTTCACGCTCATGCCGCCGGCCGATCCCTCTGGAAGCGCGTCATACCGCCGCGAATGGTCGTGGCGCTCGCTGGGGCTTCGCGTCTTGCGCGTCGTGACCCCCGGCGCGCTTGCAGCGACAGCAGCTAGACCGCGTCCAAGGTCGACGCGGAAGCCGACCACGTCCACCACATCCCCGCAGACACGGCCGCCTCAACCGTCGTCGATGAGCCCTGCGCAGGTCGCGGCGGTCTCCAGATTGGCCGACGGCTCCGAAGCGAGACACGTCCTGTCCCCTGGAACCGACTGGTGTGCTCCTTCGGCTGGGGAGCCTTCTCGATGGTCGTGCTCATCTCGTATCGCGTCCCGCCAACGAAGGGCCGTCCTGCACGTAACCTGCACGCGACGACATAACGAAGGCTCCTGACCGGCGTTTCCGCTGGTCAGGGGCCTGCTGCGCTGGTGGACGATACTGGGATCGAATCCGATTCCAACGAATCTCTGCGTAC
>NZ_VFXM01000003.1:0-239520 GCF_006519705.1 Ornithinimicrobium kibberense | reverse complement strand
TCCGGCTCGATCCGCACGACTACATGCTAGGAGCAACCACCCAGCATCTGGTGTGGCAAACGCGCTGATCTGCCGCGGGCCGGTTGGTGGCACTGACTCGCGGTGTTCCGCGGGCCACTCCTCTGCCGCCGTCGAGGGGCCCTCCGAGCGGCGCGTGGGTGTAACAGCTCGCACACCCGTCTAGAACTGGAATGCGGCGACCAGCAGTACGAGCCCGGCCGCTCCGTAGCAGACCGACGCTCCTCCTATCAGGGGGCGGGTCTTTGCGTCTGCTGCATCGTTGCGGTTCTTCCTCAGAAACACGAGATTGAGGACTATCCCAACCCCGAGGGCAACCAGCGCGACTGCGACCAGAACTCGTGGGTCCATTGACGCAGCGTGCCACAGGCTGGCCGCGTGGCCCTCGCCAGTCGATCTGCTGTCCGTCACTCTGATGCCGCTGGTCGCTCCGTTCCAGCTCGATCGGAAGACACCGTCTCTGGGTCCCTCAGGGGGGCACGCCATTCGAAGCCCAGCCTGCGTTCCGCGAGGCGGTCGCAGCTTCTATTGCTTGAGGATGAAGAGTTCCTCGACCGTGCGCCCGAAAGTGTGCGCCAGCCGCATGGCCAGCGGGAGGCTTGGGTCGAAGCGCCCGGTCTCGATGGCGTTGATCGTCTGCCGGGAGACGCCGAGCTCCTTGGCTAGCCGCCCTTGGCTCCAGCCGCGGGACTCTCTGAGCGCTCGAAGGCTGTTGATGGTCTCAGGCACCCAAGGCTCGCCGGGCTAGGCGGTAGCGGACCCAGAAGGCTCCGACCGCGAGCGTCACGAAAGCCATCGCCGTCAGGGCCGCGAGCGTGTCCGCAACGATCGCCAGGACGGCGAAGAGAACCGTTCCGAGGATGACGGCATCACCGTAGGCCTGGCTGCGGGCCTGCTGCGCGGCCCGGAACTCCACGCTGTCCGGTGAGCTCTCGCCCAGGGCGTCCCGGCGCCGGCGCATCGTGATGTTCAGCGCCAGGGTCAGCGGCAGGATCACCAGCAACATGCCGAGGGAGCCCAGCGGATCGTGGAGCGGGTTGTCGGCCTCGGCGTTCCCCCAGCCTTGCAGGACCAGACCTCCAAGTGCGAAGGCCCCGGCGATCAGCCAGACGTGCGAAGTCTTCATGTGTCATGCGTACTTGTCACCTCGCAGGCCTGTCAAGTGGACTTGTCAACCATGCCCGCGGGGTCCAGCCCCGCAAACCGTTCGGCCGGCGGCGCGTGGCAAACCAGACATTGCTGCCGCAACGCGCTCTGCCTATCGAACAGGAACCGCCGTAGGGTTCGGGGATGAGCACCTTCACCTGCGGCGAGTGCGGTCGAATGTTCAGGGGGCAGGCGCGTCGAACGGCGACGGGGCGGCAGGTGTGCGCCAAGTGCGAGCAGGGCCTCCTCGGCGCAGCAGCGGGAGTCCTCATGGCGTCGCGGCAGGGCGCGGACCCTGTGGCCGGTGCGGTCTCTACCCGGGGCTGGCTACGACGAATCCGCTTGCTGCGCCGAAATGGTCAGTAGCTCCCAGCTGGTGAGCACGACGAGCGACCTCGCCGCATCCGGCGCCAGGTCTCTAAGCGGTCTGGAGGGGGCGGATCTGGTTGAGGTCGGCCCCGATGACATCTTTCCGGGTCTCCAGGTCGTACCGGGTCTGCAGGTTGAGCCAAAACCGGTCACTGGTTCCGAAGTACCGGGACAACCGAAGGGCAGTGTCCGCGGTGATGCTGCGCTTGCCGTGCACGATCTCGTTGATGCGCCGCGGTGGCACACCGATCGAGACGGCCAGATGGTGCTGGGTGACGCCCAGGGGCTCGATGAACTCTTGGAGCAGTACCTCACCGGGGTGGATCGGAGCGATGGTCTTGGTCATGTCTGGGGCACCTCCTCTAGTGGTAGTCGACGATCTCAACGTCCTGCGGGCCCGCGTCGGTCCAGACGAAGCAGATTCGCCACTGCTGGTTGATCCTGATGCTGTGCTGACCGGACCGGTCGCCTTTGAGTGCCTCAAGTCGGTTGCCCGGGGGCACCCTGAGGTCCTCGAGGGTCTCGGCGGCGTCCAGCATGACCAGTTTGCGCAGGGCGGTCCTTTCGATCCGTGGATCGAGGCCCTTGGCCCGCTGGCGAGACCACAGGCGCTCCGTCGCAGTGTCCCGGAACGACCTGATCACCCGCCCAGCATAACGCCCGGCGTTATGTGCGGCCAGCTGGAGCGCGGACCTTTCGGCTGACCATATGACGAGAGAGCCTGGGGGGTCGTTGACGCGGGCAAATCTGACACAGATCTGACACAGGTTGATCAGGTCACTCGAAAAGTGCTGGTCAGAACAGAGACGAGGAGATTCCCGCCACCTCCACTCCCGTGTCTTCACGTCGTGCGGCTGTCGCACGTCAACCCCCAGAATTCCGCATGAGGACGCGGATCTGGGGGTTTCGTGCGTCTGGACAGGGGGGAGGGGGCAAGGGACGGGTTGCTCGAGGGGCCGGGGCATGTCCAGGCTTTCCCATGGAGATCCCCCTGAGGATGCCGACTCGGCAACCCGCGCACGGGGCGGTGCGGCTACGGCCCTTCACGGTCGGCGACGTGCCGATGCTCTTGGATCTGGCGACCGACCCGTACGTGCCATTGACGGGGACGCTGCCCGTCCGTGCCGACCGGGGGCAGGCGCTGGAGTACATCGAACGTCAGCACCATCGCCTGGCCACCGGGGCAGGATTCTCGTTCTGCGTTGCGCTTGCGGAATCAGATGTGGCAGTGGGTCAGGCCGGGTTGTGGGTCGGGTCGATCCACACGGGGAGGGCGACGGCCGGTTACGCGATCGCCCCGGCCCCACGCGGGAAGCGCCTCGCCGGCCAGGCCCTGACGGCTCTCACCGACTTCGCCTGGACGCTGCCGGAGGTGCACCGTGTCGAGCTCTACATCGAGCCATGGAACTCCGCCTCGCGGAGGACCGCCGAGGCCGCCGGCTACGAGCAGGAAGGCCTGCTCAGAAGTCATCAGGCGATCGACGGCCGTAGGGTGGACATGCTGCTGTACGCCAACGTCCGACGCTTCGCCGCGGCATCCTCATCTGCGCATCGAGCTCCGCCCCCTTCCGGGTTCGACGTCCCGGCGCAGTACAAGGCCCGAACTGCTCGCCGCGGACGCGTCGGGGACACTGAGGGGCGTACCGACCACAGTTTTCGGAAGGAGTAGCCGTGACCCAGGGAACCGTCCGCTGGTTCGATGCCGACCGGGGGTTCGGCTTCATCGCCCTCGACCAGGAGGGAGAGGACCTGTACGTGCATGCGTCCGAGATCGTCAGCGACGACACGAGGAAGCTGCTCCGGGAGGGGCAGGTGGTCGAGTTCGAGATCGGCGAGGGGGATCGTGGGCCGCAGGCACGCCGGGTCCGGGTCACGGCCGACCAGGCCGCCGACGTATCGGTGGGCCAGCTCGGCACCGTCTCCTGGTACGAGCCTGCCAAGGGGTACGGCTTCATCACGCCCGACGGGGATGGTGCCGAGATCTTCGTGCACAGCTCGGCCATCGTGGGCGGCGGCGTCGTCCGGGAAGGGCAACGGGTGGCGTTCCTCGTCGTCGAGGGGGAGAAGGGGCCGCAGGCCGATCATCTGCTTCCCCTCGACGACCACGCGGCCCAGCCGGCCGTGGCCTCCGACGGGGCGGACGGGACGGTGTCCTGGTACGACGTGGGCAAGGGCTTCGGGTTCATCAGCCCCGACTCGGGCGGCCCCGACGTCTTCGTCCACGTGCGGGAGCTGGCCGACGGGCTTCCCGAGCTGGACGAGGGGGACCGGGTGAGGTATGACGTCGTCGAGAGCGAGCGGGGCCTGCAGGCACGCGACGTGCGCCTCGCGCGCAGCTCAGTACCGCGGGGCGCACCCGCGAGGTCGACGGCACGCGCCCGCCCGGGGCGACGGGAGACGTCGGCGGCCCCGGCCCGCGGCGGCGAGGGAGTGGTCGCTCGCTACGACGCGGAGCGGGGGTTCGGCTTCATCGCCCCCGACACCGGCGGCGCGGACCTGTTCGTGCACGTCTCGGTCCTGCGAGGCGGAGAGGTGCTCCACCCGGGCGACCGGGTCCGGTACCAGGTGCGGCAGAGCGATCGAGGACCACAGGCCGACCGCGTCGAAAGGGTGTGAGCGGGGAGGGCGGTCCGGCAGCACGAAGGACGCCGACCATGAGAAGGACCTCCGCACCCTGTCGGATGCGGAGGTCCCTCTGCGTCGAGGTGCCGGTCGGCTCAGGCCTTCTGCTGCTCGGCCATCTTGGCGCGCACGTCGTCCATGTCCAGCTTCTTGACCTGGTCGATGACCGACTCGAGGTCGCGGGCCGGCAGGGCGCCGGGCTGGCGGAAGACGAGCATGCCGTCACGGAACGCCATGAGGGTGGGGATCGAGCTGATGCCGGCGCCCGCGGCCAGCGCCTGCTGGTCCTCGGTGTCGACCTTGCCGAAGACGACATCGGGATGCTGCTCGGCAGCCTTGTCGTAGACCGGGCCGAACATCTTGCACGGGCCGCACCACTCGGCCCACCAGTCGACCAGCACGATGTCGTTGCCGGTGACGGTCTGCTCGAAGGTCTCTGCGGTCAGGTTCACGGTGCTCATGGAACCGTCAACGTCATGACGGGGCGGATCTCTTCCGTGGCACCGATCACCCTGGGTCCTCGGCGTGGGGAGGGACGTCGTCGGCCACGACGGCTCCCCGGCGCCCCGGACGGCGTTCGGTCCCCACCGTGGTGTCGCGGGCGGTCTGTCGTTCCGACTCGGCGTTGACCGCCGCCCCGAGGACGACGAGCAGGACGGTGAGCCAGAGCCAGAGCATGCTGATCGCAACCCCGGCCAGCGAGCCGTAGGTGCGTTCGTAGCTCGAGACGTTCGTCACGTAGGTGAAGAGCGCGGCGGAGGTGATCAACCAGGCGACCGTCGCGGAGACGGACCCGACGCTGATCCAGCGCCACCGGGCCCGGCCGCGACGGTCGGGGCCGAAGCGGTAGAGCACCGCCAGCGTCAGGACCATGAGGAGCGCCAGCCCGACCCAGACCCCCGCGACCACCACGGACCGGACGACCTCGGGGGCGCCGGACAGGTTGCGGAACAGCACGGTGCTGGCGCTGATCACCGCTCCGAGCACCACGGCGCCACCCAGCACGAGGGTCAGGGCGACGACGCTCCGGCGCAGCGGCCCGCGGGTCTCCTCCTCCCGGTAGGCCACGGTCAGCGCCTCCATGAGGAACGTCATGGCCGTCGTCGCCGTCCCGAGGGCGACGGCCACGGCGAGCAGTCCACGGACGGTGAGCACCTGCGTGGACGCGGCCGTGATGGAGACCAGCTGGTCGGCCAGCACGTCGCCCACCGCCGGGGGAAGGAGGTCGACCGCTCCCGAGAGGTGCGCCATCGCCTGGGCGGGCGTGTTCACCGCTCCGTAGACCGACAGCGCGGTGAGCAGCACGGGCGCGACCGAGAGGACGGCGAAGAAGGCGACGGCGGCGCTGTGCAGGGAGATGCGGTCGTCCCCGATCCGGCGGAGCACCCGGCGCAGGACGAGCCCCCAGCCGCGCCACGGGATCTGGCGGGGGTCGACGGCACCGGCCCCCTGACCGGCCGACGTCGGCTCGCGGTCCGGCGCTGACGACATGCTCCAGTCTCTCCCGTCGGATCCCGGACCGCACGGCCGCCGGCGACGTGCCCGTCCGCCCTCTGTCCGCCGGCGACCCGGATGCGGGAACGGGCGAGCCGGCAGGGAAGAATGTCCCCCCATGAGCCCTGTGCCCTCCGTGTCCAACTCCATCACCGTCCGGCTCGAGCTCCCGGCCCGGGTCACCGCCGTCTCGGAGATCACCACCGCGGTCTCCGACGTCGGGGGGATGGTCACGGCGGTGGACATCAGCGAGTCGGGCACCGAGCGGCTCCAGGCGGACCTGACCGTGGCCACCCACGGCACCACCCACGCGGCCGAGGTGGTCGAGGCCATCGCCGGCGTTGACGGCGTGGAGATCGGACGGGTCAGCGACCGGACCTTCCTGGCCCACCTCGGGGGCAAGCTCGAGGTGCGGTCCAAGCTGCCGATCCGCAACCGGGACGACCTGTCCCTGGTCTACACCCCGGGCGTGGCCAAGATCTGCCAGGCGATCGCCGAGAACCCTGCCGACGCCCGGAGCCTGACGATCAAGCGCAACACCGTGGCGGTCGTCACCGACGGGTCGGCCGTCCTGGGCCTGGGCGACATCGGCCCGCTGGCCGCGATGCCGGTCATGGAGGGCAAGGCGGCCCTGTTCAAGCGCTTCGCCGACATCGACGCCTTCCCCATCTGCCTGGACGCCCACGACGCCGACGAGATCGTGCGCATCGTCAAGGCGCTCGCCCCCGGGTTCGCCGGCATCAACCTCGAGGACATCTCCGCCCCGCGCTGCTTCCACATCGAGGCACGCCTGCGCGAGGAGCTGGACATCCCGGTCTTCCACGACGACCAGCACGGCACCGCGATCGTCGCGCTGGCCGCCCTGAAGAACGCCCTCCGGGTGGTCGGCAAGGAGCTCGACGACGTCAAGATCGTCATGTCGGGGGCCGGCGCGGCCGGTTCGGCGATCATCCGCCTGCTCCTGCTCGCCGGAGCCACCGACCTGGTCGTGGCCGACGTCGACGGCGTGGTGCACTCCCGCCGTGCCGACGTCATGCGCGGCACCAACGGCAACCTGGCCTGGATCGCCAGCCAGACCAACCGGGCCATGGAGACCGGCACCCTCAAGGACGCCCTCGTCGGGGCGGACGTCTTCATCGGCGTGTCCGCCGGCAACATCCTCACCGGCGAGGACATCGCGCAGATGAACGAGGACGCCGTCGTCTTCGCCATGGCCAACCCGGTGCCCGAGGTCGACCCGGTCGAGGCCGGCCGGCACGCGACGGTCGTGGCGACCGGCCGCAGCGACTTCGCCAACCAGATCAACAACGTGCTGGTCTTCCCGGGTGTCTTCCGCGGCCTCCTCGACGCGCAGAGCGACCACGTCGACGACGAGATGCTGCTCGCCGCGGCCTCGGCCCTCGCCGACGTCGTCACCCCCGAGGAGCTCAACCCCACCTACATCATCCCGAGCGTGTTCAACACGGCCGCGACGACGGCGGTGGCCCGGGCCGTCGAGCAGGCCGCGCGGGACCGCCGGGCGGGGGAGGGCTCCTGAGCGCACCGGGCGGGGGAGCGGCCCAGGACCCGGTCCGGCTGCTGGGCTGGGTCGCCCTGCTCGTCATGCTCGCCGTCCAGGTGGTCGGGCTCTACTCCGCATCGGTCCCCGGGCCGGAGGGCCCCGACGGCAGCGACAAGGTGGGCCATCTGCTCGCCTTCGCCGGGCCGACGGCCCTGGCGTGGCTGCTCGGCGCCCGGTGGCTGGTGCCGGTCCTCGTCCTGCACGCCCTCGTCGCCGAGCCGGTCCAGTCCTGGGTGGCCCCCGGCCGGATGACGGACCCCTGGGACGCCGCCGCCAACCTCGTGGGTGTCGCGGTCGGGGTCGTCGTGGCGCGCGGGCTGGCACGGTCCTGGGCCAAGATGGAGGTATGAGGACGCGCGAGGGGACGGCGTGAGTGAGCCGGGGGCGCGAGGCCCGGGCCGCGCCGACGGGCAGGACCTGACTGGGTCCCTGCTCGTGGCGACCCCGCTGACCGGTGACGTCTTCGAGCGGGCCGTCGTGCTCGTCCTGCACCACGACGCCGACGGCGCCCACGGGCTCATCCTCAACCGCCCGATGGACGCCCGGGTCGAGGCGGTCCTGCCGCAGTGGCAGCCCTTCGTCACCGCACCCGGCGTGCTCTTCCGGGGCGGGCCGGTCGGGCCGGACACCGCCATGGGGCTGGTGAGCGTCCCGGGGCACGACCCGCACGACCCGCCCCTGGGGACCCAGCTGCTCTTCGGCGGGATCGGCCTGGTGGACCTCGACGCCCCCGCGCCTCTCGTGGTGCCCGAGCTGGGGGCGTTCCGCATCTTCGTCGGATACTCCGGCTGGGCCGCCGGACAGGTGGAGTCCGAGCTGCGCCGGGGGGCCTGGTACGTCGTCCCCCGGGAACCGCGCGACCCCTTCCACGAGGACGTCGCCGGCCTGTGGCGGGAGGTGCTCCTGCGGCAGCGCAGCAGCATGGCCTTCGTCACCACGTGGACCGACGTGCCGGAGACCAACTGAGCGGCACCACCGAGACCTCCCGGCGGAGCGGCTCCGGTCATAGACTGGCCGCATGGCGACCGTGACCAGCTCCGACCAGCCGCTCGACACCCCCGAGGCGCCCTCCGGACCGCAGACGCAGACCGCGGTGCTGGAACGGACCGACACCAGCGCCGACCCACGGCTCTCCGAACCCGGCGACCACGAGCGCTTCGCCCACTTCGTGCGCAAGGAGAAGATCCTGGAGAGCGCGATGACCGGCAACCCCGTCATCGCGCTCTGCGGCAAGGTGTGGGTCCCCGGGCGCGACCCGGAGAAGTTCCCGGTCTGCCCGATGTGCAAGGAGATCTACGACGGTCTGCGTGACCCGCAGGACGGCGGGGGCGGCAAGGACTCCGGCGGCGCGGGGGACTGAGGCGCGACACGCCATACCACGGCTGAGGCGGTCCCCGCGGGCGCGCCGGGACGGGTGAGTCTGTCCCCGGGACCACCTATCCTGGGTCGGCCATGTCGACCTCCGCCGCGTCCCACCTGCCCCCCGCCTACCCGGAGCGGGCCGCCTGGGGAACCGCCAACAAGCTGCGCGCCTGGCAGGCCGCGGCCTTGGAGCGCTACCTGGCCGAGCGGCCCCGTGACTTCCTGGCCGTGGCCACGCCGGGCGCCGGGAAGACGACCTTCGCGCTGCGGGTGGCCACCGAGCTGCTGGACCGCGGGGAGATCTCCCGCGTCACCGTCGTCGCCCCGACCGAGCACCTCAAGGTCCAGTGGGCCGAGGCCGCCGCGAAGGTCGGCATCCGGATCGACCCCCGCTTCGCCAACGCCCAGGGCCGGCACGGCGCCGACTACGACGGGGTGGCGGTGACCTACGCCGGCGTGGCCAGCAAGCCCCTCCTGCACCGTTCCCGCACCGAGGCCGCCCGCACCCTGGTCATCCTCGACGAGGTCCACCACGGCGGCGACGCGCTGTCCTGGGGCGAGGCGATCCGCGAGGCCTTCGAGCCGGCCACCCGGCGCCTCGCCCTGACCGGCACCCCCTTCCGCTCCGACACCGCCGCCATCCCGTTCGTGCGCTACGAGATGGACCACGGGGGCGAGCTGCGCTCCAGCGCCGACTACACCTACGGGTATGCCGACGCGCTCCGGGACGGGGTCGTGCGCCCGGTGCTGTTCCTGGCCTACGGGGGCACGATGCGCTGGCGCACCCGGGTGGGCGACGAGCTGGAGGCCCGGCTCGGGGAGCCGATGACCAAGGACGTCAGCAAGCAGGCGTGGCGGACCGCGCTCGACCCGGCCGGCGACTGGGTGCCCTCGGTGCTGGCCGCCGCCGACAAGCGGCTCTCCGAGGTCCGGCGGCACGTCGAGGACGCCGGCGGGCTGGTCATCGCCACGGACCAGAGCTCGGCCCGGGCCTACGCGCGGCAGCTGCACGAGCTCACGGGGGAGCGGCCCACCGTGGTCCTCTCGGACGACAGCGGTGCCTCGGGCCGGATCGAGGAGTTTGCCGAGGGCGCCTCGCGCTGGATGGTCGCGGTGCGGATGGTCTCCGAGGGGGTGGACGTGCCTCGGCTGTGCGTGGGCGTCTACGCGACCTCCACCTCCACGCCGCTGTTCTTCGCCCAGGCCGTGGGCCGGTTCGTCCGTGCCCGACGTCGGGGGGAGACGGCCTCGATCTTCCTGCCCAGCGTGCCGCTGATCCTCCAGCACGCGGGCAGCATGGAGCTCGAGCGCGACCACGTGCTCAACCGTCGGCCCACCGGCGAGGACGAGGACGTGTGGGCGCCCGAGGACCAGCTGGTGGCCCAGGCCAACGCCGCCGAGGGGGCCAGCGACGAGCTCGAGGGGTCCTTCGAGGCGTTGCACTCGGCGGCCGAGTTCGACCACGTCCTCTTCGACGCCGAGCAGTTCGGGCTCGGCGGCCTGCCGGGGTCGGACGACGAGGAGGAGTACCTGGGCCTGCCGGGACTGCTGGAGCCCGACCAGGTCGCCCACGTGCTGCGCGAGCGGCAGAAGAAGCAGGTCACCCGGGGCGGCGGCCAGGAGCGGGCGCGCGCCGTCTCCGCGCACCGGGCGCTGGCCGAGCAGCGCAAGGAGCTCAACAAGCTGGTGTCCGCCTACGCGCAGAAGTCCGGCCGGCCCCACGCCGTCGTGCACGCCGAGCTGCGCCGCACCTGCGGCGGGCCCGAGCTGGCCACCGCCAGCAGCGAGCAGGTGTCCTCGCGGATCGAGACGATCCGCCGGTGGTTCGTCGGGCGCCGCTGAGGCCGCCGGCGACCACCCACTAGGGTGGCGCTCGCCCTGACCCGAAGGAGACGCCCCGTGCCCGACGAGCAGACCGGTTCGCTGAGCCGCTACCGCGACCTGGTGAGGCTGCTCGTCCGCTACGGACGCTCGGACCTCGTCACGGCGAGCGGACTGGGGGACCCCGACAGCGTCGACCCGGCCGTCGACCGGGGGGACGAGGCCACCGCGGAGTCCTTCGCCGCCGACCTGGAGGCCATGGGGCCGACCTGGATCAAGCTCGGCCAGCTGCTCTCCACCCGGCACGACCTCCTCCCGCCGGCCTGGACGCAGGCCCTCGCCCGGCTCCAGGACCGGGTCGAGCCCTTCCCCGGCGAGCAGGCGGTGGCGATCGTCGAGGAGGAGCTGGGGGCACGGATCCGCCACCTGTTCGAGCGCTTCGACACCGAGCCCCTGGCCGCGGCCTCCCTGGGCCAGGTGCACCGGGCCCGCACGCGCAGCGGGCGGGAGGTCGTCGTCAAGGTCCAGCGCCCGGACGTGCGCGAGGTGGTCGCCGGGGACATGGAGGTGCTGTCCAGGCTGGCGCGGGCCGCCGACCGGCACACCGACCTCGGGCGCCGGTTCGGCGCCCAGGACCTGCTCGAGCAGTTCCGCCGGTCGCTCACCGGCGAGCTGGACTACCGCCAGGAGGCCCGCAACCTGCGGACCTTCGCCGAGCTCACCGCCGGCTACGAGCACCTGCTCGTGCCGGCCCCGCTGGAGGACTACACCACCTCCCGGGTGCTGACGATGGAGTTCGTCGAGGGCCGCAAGGTCACCGACACCGGCGGCGTGGGCATGCTGGAGGTCGACGGTGCCCCCATCAGCGAGGAGCTGTTCCGGGCCTACCTGCGGATGATCCTCGAGGAGGGCCTGCTGCACGCGGACCCCCACCCGGGCAACATGATCCTCACCGCCGACGGCCGGCTGGCCCTCATCGACCTCGGCATGGTGGCCACCGTGCCCAGAAGGGTCCAGGACCAGGTGGTCAAGCTCCTCATCGCGGTCTCCGACGGCGACGGGGAGGAGGCCGCCCGGGTGCTGGCCGGCATGGGGCACCCGCTGGCCGACTACGACGCCGCCCGGTTCCGGGACGACGTCAGCCACCTCGTGTCCTCGGCCGTCGGCGCGGGGGAGGAGCTGGACACCGGCGGCGTCATGGTCGAGCTGTCCCGGCTCTCCGGGCGCCACGGGCTGCGACCTCCTCCCGAGATGGCCATGATCGGTAAGGCGCTGCTGAACCTCGACCAGGCCACCCGGCACCTGGACCCCTCCTTCTCCCCCGCGGCCGCGGTCCGCCGCAACATCGACCAGATCCTGCGTGGCGGGATGTCGGTCTCGCCCGGCTCGGTGATGGCCGCCGCGATCGAGGCCAAGGAGTTCACCTCCCAGCTGCCGCGGCGGGCCAACCGGATCATGGACGCCCTCGTGGACGGGGAGCTGACGGTGCGCGTCGACGCCTTCGACGAGCAGCGGGTGCTGCGGGTCGCCCAGCACCTGACCACCCGCGTCGTCGTGGGCATGGTGCTCTCGGCCATCATCGTCGGCGCGGCGTTGATGATGGGGGTGGAGGCCGCGTGGACGATCTTCGGCTACCCGGCCGTGGCCATCGTCTTCTTCGTCGTCGCCGCGGTCGCGGGGCTCGTGCTCGTCGGCCACACGGTCGTCACCGACCGGCGGGACGCCCGTCGGGGCCGTCAGGGGACCAGCGGCGAGGTCCGGTAGGGGACCCGGGTCGACAGGCAGATCACCGTCGAGGACCGCTCCACCATCTCGTGGGCCACGACGAGGTCGATGACGCGCTGCAGGTCCGCGTTGTCCCGGGCGACCACGCGGATCATCAGGTCCCCGGACCCGGTGATCGTGTGCGCCTCCAGCACCTCGGGGATGGCCGCGACGTGCTCGACGACCGGTCCTCCGCCGGTGCCCTGACGGATCTCCAGGGTGCAGAACGCCATGACCGGGTAGCCCAGCGCCGCCGGGTCCAGCTGCGGGGCGAAGCTGCGGATCACCCCGCGGGCCACGAGCTTGTCCAGCCGGCTCTGGACCGTGCCCCGGGCGACCCCCAGCCGGCGGGAGGCCCCCAGCACCCCCACGTGGGGGTCCTCCTCGAGGAGGGTCAGCAGGCGGGCGTCCAGCTCGTCGACCGGGTTCGTCATGGTCACAGTGTGCAGGATGCCGAGCGGATCGGCCCTGAAGGTGGACAGATCGTCCACCCGCACCGTGGTTCCTTGCACGACATACCCCTTCCCGGCACCCTCTGACCATGACCGACACCGACGTCCGTTTGACCGACCAGGAGCGCGAGGCCCACCTCGAGCTCGACCAGCTCAAGCAGCTCGTGGGGCTGGTGCCCTACGACGAGACCACCGACGTCTTCCCGGTGACCGGGTGGGACTCCATCCACTTCGTCGTGGGCAACGCCACCCAGACCGCGCACTTCTACCAGTCCGCCTTCGGGATGGAGCTCATCGGCTACTCCGGGCCGGAGACCGGCAACCGGGACCACAAGGCGTTCGTCCTGAAGTCCGGCTCCATCCGCTTCGTCGTCAAGGGCGGGGTCGACCCGGAGAGCCCGCTGCACGAGCACGTGCGCCGGCACGGCGACGGCGTGGTGGACATCTCCCTGGAGGTGCCGGACGTCGACCGCTGCATCGCGCACGCCCGGAGCATCGGGGCCACCGTCCTGCAGGAGCCCGAGGACCTCGAGGACGAGCACGGCACCGTGCGCGTCGCCGCGATCGCCACCTACGGCGAGACGCGGCACACCCTCGTGCAGCGCAAGGGGGAGGGGTACGGGTACACCGGCCCCTACCTGCCCGGGTACGTCGAGCGCAGCTCCACCTACGTCAAGCGGGACGGGGAGCCCAAGCGGCTGTTCCAGGCGCTGGACCACATCGTCGGCAACGTGGAGCTGGGCCGGATGGACGAGTGGGTCGAGTTCTACAACAAGGTCATGGGTTTTGTGAACATGGCCGAGTTCATCGGCGACGACATCGCCACCGACTACTCGGCCCTGATGAGCAAGGTCGTGGCCAACGGCAACCACCGGGTCAAGTTCCCGCTCAACGAGCCGGCCGTGGGCAAGAAGAAGTCTCAGATCGACGAGTACCTGGAGTTCTACCAGGGCCCCGGGGCCCAGCACCTGGCCCTGGCGACGAACGACATCCTCTCCACGGTGGACCACATGCGCGCCAACGGGATCGAGTTCCTGCAGACGCCGGACTCCTACTACGAGGACCCCGAGCTGCGCGGCCGCATCGGCGAGGTGCGGGTGCCGATCGAGGAGCTGCAGTCCCGGGGGATCCTCGTCGACCGGGACGAGGACGGCTACCTGCTGCAGATCTTCACCCGCCCGGTGCAGGACCGGCCTACGGTGTTCTTCGAGCTCATCGAGCGGCACGGGTCGCTCGGTTTCGGCAAGGGCAACTTCAAGGCGCTCTTCGAGGCCATCGAGCGGGAGCAGGCCACGCGCGGGAACCTGTGACCCGACGTGGCACCCTGGGGCCATGAGCCAACAGCCAGGGTGGTACGACGACCCGCAGGACGACCAGAACCTCCGTTACTGGGACGGGGTGCAGTGGAGCCACCACACCAGCCCCAAGCGCATGCCCGGCCTGGACCAGGCCGGGCAGGGCGGCGGCCACCACGAGCCTGGGCCGGCGGACCAGCCGGCCCAGGTCTGGGGCGGGCAGGGCCCCTCCGGCGGCCAGGAGCAGGGCCGGTGGGGCGGCCAGCAGCAGGGCCAGTGGTCGGCCCCCATGCCGGGTGCGGACGACCCGTGGGGGCAGCAGCCGCAGCGCCGGGACACCACCCCTGACGGCCAGCCGCTGGCCGGCTGGGGGATGCGGTTGCTGGCCCGGATCGTCGACGGGATCCTGCTGAGCCTGGTGACGGGCTTCGTCATCCTGCCGCTGGTCGACCCGACCCTGCTGGAGGACTACACGACCTGGATCACCACCGCCGACCCGGCCTCGGCGCTGGACGTGCCCGAGGGGCTGGCCTCGGGCCTGATGCGGGTCAGCCTGGTCAGCCTGGTCGTCGGCCTGGCCTACGAGATCCTCATGCTCCGCCTCGTCGGTGCCACCGTCGGCAAGCTCGTCACCGGGCTGCGCGTGCGGATGCGCGAGACGCCGGGGCAGCTGCCCTGGGGCGCGGCGGCGATCCGGGGGCTGGTCTGGCAGGGGCCCTCGGCGATCAACGGGTTCGGCCAGATCTTCATGCTGCTCAACGGGCTGTGGCCGCTGTGGGACGGCAAGCGCCAGGCGCTCCACGACAAGGCGGCCCGGACCAACGTGGTCCGCAACCGCTGACCGCCCTCACGGGGACGGCAGCACCGTCCCCGTGACCTCGGCCAGCCGCAGGACGCTTCCTCCCGGGCCGGGCGCGGTGGCGGTGATGGTCACGGTGTCGCCGTCCTCGAGGAAGGTCCGGGTCGAGCCGTCGTCCAGCGTCAGCGGCCGGGTGCCGTTCCACGTCAGCTCCAGCAGGGAGCCCCGCTCGTGCGGCTCCGCGCCCGAGACGGTGCCCGAGGCGAACACGTCGCCGCTGCGAAGGCTGGCCCCGTTGACCGTCAGGTGGGCCAGCATCTGGGTGGGGGACCAGTACATGGCGCGGTAGGGCGGGCGGGCCACGAGCGTGCCGTTGAGCCGGACCTCCATCGTCAGGTCCAGCCCGAAGAGGTGCTCGGCCCGCCCCCTGAGGTAGGGCAGTGGCTCGGGGTCCTGCCCGGGCAGCGGGACGCGGGCCTTCTCGAGGGCGGCCAGAGGGGTGATCCACGCGCCCATCGACGAGGCGAAGGACTTGCCCAGGAAGGGGCCCAGCGGGACGTACTCCCACGCCTGCACGTCGCGGGCAGACCAGTCGTTGAACAGGGCGACCCCGAACAGGTGGTCGGCGGCCTGGTCGACCGGGACGCTCGTGCCCAGGGCGGTGGCACCGCCGACGACGAACGCCAGCTCCGCCTCGATGTCCAGGCGCACGGAGGGGCCGAAGACCGGGGCCGGGTCGTCCTTGCCCTTGCGCTGCCCCCGCGGGCGCACCACGTCGGTGCCGCTGACGACGACGGTGGAGGAGCGGCCGTGGTAGCCGATGGGCAGGTGCTTCCAGTTCGGGGTGAGCGGCTCCCCGTCCGGCCGGAAGATCCGTCCCACGTTGGTCGCGTGGTGCTCGCCGGCGTAGAAGTCCACGTAGTCCGCCACGGCCACGGGCAGGTGAGAAACCAGCTCCTCGAGCGGGTGCACGTGCGGCGCGAGCCGCTCCCGTCCCTCCTTCTCGGCGAGCCGGGCCTGCAGCCAGGACCGGAGCGCGGACCACGCCGCGGGCCCCAGGTCGAGGAAGGGGTTGAGCACCGGCCCGGCCAACGCCTCCGCCCACGGCGTGCCGCGGGTGGCCGAGGCCAGGTCCAGGGCGGAGTCGCCCACCCGGACCGCCAGCCAGGGCTCGTCCCCGTCACGGGCCACCGCGCCGTAGGGCAGGTGGTGCGGACCGTAGGGGTGGTCGGCGGGCAGGTCGAGGGGGGAGGTGCTCATGGGTTCCTTCCAGGGTGATGACGTCAGGGCCGGTCGGTCAGCAGGCCGAGCTCGCGCAGCTCGTCGAGCGGGTCGGTCACGCCGCAGCAGCCGAAGGACCGGAAGCGGCCCCGGAGCCTGGCCACCGCCGGCTCGTCGAGCCCGGCGACCACGTCGACCAGGCGGTCCGTGTCCTCCTCCGCCAGAGTCCCGACGAGGCCCAGTTCGTCGGCGCCGGCGTCGACGGCGGCCAGGGCGGCCAGCACGTTGAGGACCCCGTGCCGGTCGAGCGTGCGACCGTCATCGTCCCGCCGGGCCACGGCGTGGTGGAGCCCGCCGGTGAGCTTGACCGGCAGGTGCCGTGCGTCCGCGCCCAGGAGGAAGGCGGCCAGCTCGGACGGCGAGGGCACCGGCCGCTGCGGCGTCGCCTGGGTGCGCAGCTTGGCCAGGACCACCGTTCCCTGCCCGTCGGACCTGGCGGTCGCCACCTCGTCGAGGGACCGGAGAAGCTGCGTGCGGTCACGGTCGACCTCGACGGCCACCGGCACCCCCAGGGAGAGGGCACGACGCCACGACCCCGCGGGGTCCAGCGCGGTCTCCACGGTCACCACCTGCACGGCTGCGACGTCCCGCAGGAGGTCGACGGCGTCGAGAAGGTCCTCGACCGCGGTGCCCGGGCGGGAGACCACGGCCACCGCCACCGGTTCCGCGAGCTCGGCACCGGCGGCGGCCTGCCCCAGCTGCGCGGCGTGCCCGGTGCCGACGAGCAGGAGACCCAGCAGGTCTGCATACCCTCCGCGGCGCAGCCGCAGGTGCTCCTCCCAGGCCCGGGGGACGGGGGCGTTCCCGGGCGGGAACACCGCGGCGTCGTCCACGAGAGCGCGGAACAGGTTCCGGGGTGCCGTCCTCGTTGACATGCCCGGGAGGCTACTGCACAGTGACGCACGAGGACACCGCCGTCCCGGCCCGCCGACTCCCTCGCGGGGTCACCGGGGACGGCGTCCACGACCACCGCACGAACGGAGCCGTCGATGGCCTACTACCGCAGCACGGGCGACGTCCCGCCCAAGCGGCACACCCAGCACCGCGACCCCCAGGGTCGCCTCTACTCCGAGGAGCTCATGGGTGAGGAGGGCTTCTCCTCGGACTCCTCGCTGCTCTACCACCGCAACATCCCCTCGGCCGTGGCGGACGCTCGCGTCTGGGAGCTGGGCGACATGTCGACGGTGCCCAACCACCCGCTGCTGCCCCGGCACCTGAAGCTGCACGACCTGTTCGTCCAGGACGGCGGCGACGCCGGGGCCGACGCGGGGCCGGCCCTCGAGCAGGGCGTGGACGTGGTGACCGGCCGCCGGCTGGTCCTGGGCAACGCCGACGTCCGCCTGCTCTACGTCGTGGCGGACACCCCCAGCCCGCTGTACCGCAACGCCATCGGGGACGAGTGCGTCTACGTCGAGCGGGGCGGGGCCCGGGTCGAGACGGTCTTCGGCTCCTTCCAGGTCGCCGAGGGCGACTACCTGATCCTGCCCCGGGCCACCACCCACCGGTGGCTGCCCCTGGTCGAGGGCGACGAGGGTTTCGTCGAGCCCCTGCGGGCCTACGTCATCGAGGCCAACAGCCACATCGGGCCGCCGAAGCGCTACCTGTCCAGGTTCGGCCAGCTGCTGGAGCACGCGCCGTACTGCGAACGTGACCTGCGCGGTCCGCAGGGCCCGCTGCTGGCCGAGGACGTGGGGGCCGACCCGGCTGCGCCGACCGAGGTGCTCGTCAAGCACCGCGGCTCCGGCGAGCACTCCTCGGGAGGCCTGGTCGGCACCGTCTACACCTACCCCTACCACCCCTTCGACGTGGTCGGCTGGGACGGCTGCCTCTACCCCTACGCCTTCAACATCGCCGACTTCGAGCCGATCACCGGCCGGGTGCACCAGCCGCCGCCGGTGCACCAGGTCTTCGAGGGGCACAACTTCGTCGTGTGCAACTTCGTGCCGCGCAAGGTGGACTACCACCCGCTGGCGGTGCCGGTGCCCTACTACCACTCCAACGTCGACTCCGACGAGATCATGTTCTACGTCGACGGCGACTACGAGGCCCGCAAGGGCAGCGGGATCGGCAAGGGGTCGATCTCGGTGCACCCCGGTGGCCACGCGCACGGGCCGCAACCGGGGGCCACCGAGGCCTCGCTGGGGGTGGAGTACTTCGACGAGACGGCGGTCATGGTGGACACCTTCCGGCCCCTCGAGCTCGGGGAGGCGGGTCGGGCCGTCGACGACGGCGTCTACGCCGGCTCGTGGAACCGCGCCCTGGGCGGTGGGGCGGAAGGCTCCGGGGAGGTGTTCTCCACGAGCTGACCCGCGGGAGCGCCCACGCGGAGCGGCAGCCGGTTCAGGCGGGCGCCCCCTCGACGACCTCCACCCCGGCCTCCCGCAGCTCGGCCAGGGCCTGCTCGGTCGTCTCCGGCGAGACGCCCGCGCACAGGCCCGTCAGCACGCGGGTCCGGAACCCGGCCCCGGCGGCGTCGAGGGCCGTCGCCCGCACGCAGTGGTCGGTCGCCAGGCCGACGACGTCCACCCCGCGGACCTCCCGCTCGGTGAGCCACTCGGTCAGGCCGGTCGTGCGGCCGTGCGCCTCGGTGGTCCCCTCGAAACCGCTGTACGCCGCCTCGTGCTCGCCCTTGCGGAAGACGGCCTGCACGTGCTGCAGCGCAGGGGCCAGGGACGGGTGGAACTGGGCGCCCTCGCTGCCCGCACGGCAGTGGACCGGCCAGGAGGTGCGGTAGTCGGGGTCGGAGGACCAGTGGTCGCCTGGGTCGACGTGCCAGTCGGCGGTGGCCACGACGACCGAGTAGTCCTGCCCGTGCCGGCCCAGGTGCTCCCCGATGTCGGCCGCGACCTGCGACCCTCCGTCCACGGCGAGGGAACCGCCCTCGCAGAAGTCGTTCTGCACGTCGACGATGATCAGTGCTCGGCTCATGGTGCTCAGCTCCAGTCGTCCAGGTAGATGGTCGGGATGGCAGGGTCTCCGTGGGACAGGCGCAGCGCACGTTGGGGCAGCTCGGCGCGCGCAGCCTCGTGGTGGGCCCGGGCGGTGCGGGCGTCCGTGGGGGCGACCACCTCGCCGCCACGCACGAGGGGGACCAGCAGGGTGCGGTCGTCGCCGTCGTCACCGGGCTGCTCGTCGATGCCGATGATCTCGGCCTGGGCGCTGCCGTCCGGGCCGCGCCGGCGCAGGGCGTACTTGCGGCCGCCCACGGACGCCTTGTCCGTGCTGGCCTTGGCCACCCCCTCCATCCGGCCGTCCGCCCCCTCCCGGCTGACCAGCTTGTAGACCATGCCCGCGGCCGGGTGCCCCGACCCGGTGACGACCCGGGTGCCGACGCCGTAGGCGTCGACGGGCGCGGCCTGCAGGGCCGCGATGGCGTACTCGTCCAGGTCGGAGGTGACCACGATCCTGGTGCCGGTGGCACCGAGGGAGTCGAGCTGCTCACGCACCTCGTGGGCCTGGGAGACGAGGTCGCCGGAGTCCAGCCGGACGCCGCCCAGCCCGGGGCCGGCCAGCTCGACGGCCAGCTCGACCGCGGCCCTGACGTCGTAGGTGTCCACGAGCAGGGTCGTGGACCCTCCCAGGCTGGCCAGCTGGTTGGCGAACGCCTCACGTTCGTCCCCGTGGAGCAGGGTGTAGGAGTGCGCCGCCGTGCCGGCGGTGGGCACCCCGTGCCGTCGCCCCGCCTCCAGGTTGGAGGTGGAGTCGAAGCCGGCCACGTAGGCCGCCCGGGCGGCGGCCACGGCCGCCTGCTCGTGGGTGCGTCTCGACCCCATCTCGATGCAGGGGCGCCCGTGCGCCGAGGCGGTCATCCGCGAGGCGGCCGAGGCCACCGCGGAGTCGTGGTTGAGGACCGACAGGACCAGGGTCTCCAGGAGCACGCCCTCGGCGAAACCTGCCTCGACCACCATCAGAGGTGACCCGGGGAAGTAGATCTCGCCCTCGGCATACCCCCAGACCTCCCCCGAGAACCGGTAGTCGGCCAGCCAGCGCAGCGTCCGCGCGTCGACGACCTGCTGCTCCTCCAGGTAGGCCAGCTCCGCCTCCCCGAACCGGAAGTCGCGCAACGACTCCAGCACCCGCCCCGTCCCGGCGACCACCCCGTACCGCCGCCCGTCCGGCAGTCGGCGGGCGAAGGTCTCGAAGACGCACCGGCGGTCGGCGTGGCCGCTCGCCAGGGCCGCCTGGACCATCGTCAGCTCGTAGTGGTCCGTCAGCAGGGCCGTGCTCGGGTTCACCCCTGCAGCCTAGAGCCCGGCCGCGAGGCCGCCTAGAGTGGTCGGGTGCCCGTCGACGTCCCGTCCCCGCCCGCGCCGCCGGCCGGACCCCGGACCTCGCCCCGCGAGCAGGGCGGGGTGGCCGTCCTGGACCGCCCGGAGGCCGACACCCCGTGGGTCTGCCTGGTGTGGAACGACCCGGTCAACCTGATGAGCTACGTGACCTGGGTCTTCCAGACGCACTTTCACTACCCCCGGGCGCGGGCGGAGAAGCTCATGATGGACGTGCACTCCCTCGGTCGCGCTGTGGTGTCCACCGGCACCCGGGAGAAGGTGGAGGCCGACACCGAGGCCATGCACGGCTACGGGCTGTGGGCCACCTTCCAGCACGCGGACCAGGGCTAGGAGCAGGTATGGCGACCGCGTTCCGGCGGCGGGGGGAGCGCCTCGTGGGCGGCTTCGACGCCGAGGAGGTCGAGGTGGTCCTTCACGTCCTGCGGCTGACCCGCGACTTCGTCGCCCCGGAGCGGCCCGGCAGCACGGACCCCTTCCTCGACCTGATCGCCGGCCTCGGCGAGGACGCGGACCCGCAGGAGCCGTCCGACCCCGCCCTGGCCCGCCTGCTTCCCCCGGCCTCCAGGGAGGACGAGGAGCAGGCCAGGGAGTTCCGACGGCTCACCGAGCACGGGCTGCGCAGCCGGAAGGCCGCCACGATCGCCAGGGCGGTCGCGGCGCTGCAGGAGGCGGAACCGCCGGAGCTGGCGTTGGACACCGAGCAGGCGCACGCGCTCGCGGTCGCCCTCACCGACGTCCGGCTCATCCTGGGGGAGCGGCTTGGCCTGCGCACCGACGAGGACTCCGAACGGCTCCACGAGCAGCTGGAGGATGCGCTCGCGGGGAAGACCAACCTGGACCCGGTGCTCGCCCAGCAGATGGCCTACTACGACTTCCTCTCCTGGGTGCAGGAGAGCATCACCACGGCGATGCTCGAGGGGTGAGCCCCGGCGGTAGTCTGACCGCACCATGACGACGAACCCCGTTCCCGCTGCGCCGCACGAGTCCGAGCAGGTCGATCACCAGGTGACCGGCCCGGACGTGCGGGTCCGCTTCTGCCCCAGCCCCACCGGCACCCCGCACGTGGGGATGGCCCGGACCGCCCTGTTCAACTGGGCCTTCGCCCGGCACCACGGAGGCACCTTCGTCTTCCGGCTGGAGGACACCGACGCCGCCCGCGACAGCGCCGAGTCGGCCGACCAGCTGCAGGAGGCCATGTCCTGGCTGGGCCTGGACTACGACGAGGGGCCGGGGGTCGGTGGTCCCTACGGGCCGTACCGGCAGAGCGAGCGGCGCGACGTCTACGCCGACGTGGCGGCCCGGCTGCTCGAGGCCGGCCTGGCCTACGAGTCGTTCAGCACGCCCGAGGAGGTCGAGGAGCGGCACCGGGCGGCGGGCCGGGACCCCAAGCTCGGCTACGACAACCACGACCGCGACCTGGACGAGGCGCAGCGTGCCGCCTTCAGGGCCGAGGGGCGGGAGCCGGTCCTGCGGCTGCGGATGCCGGACGAGGACATCACCTTCGTCGACCTGGTCCGCGGCGAGGTCACCTTCCGGGCGGGGTCGGTGCCGGACTTCGTCATCGTCCGCGGCAACGGCCAGCCCCTCTACACCCTGGTCAACCCCGTCGACGACGCGATGATGCGGATCACCCACGTGATCCGCGGCGAGGACCTGCTCTCCTCCACCCCGCGGCAGATCGCCCTCTACCGCGCCCTGGTCCGTCTGGGCGTCGCCGAGCGGGTGCCGACGTTCGCCCACCTGCCCCTGGTCCTGGGGGAGGGGAGCAAGAAGCTGTCCAAGCGCGACCCGCAGTCCGACCTCTTCCGCCACCGGGAGCGTGGGTTCGTCCGCGAGGGAATGATCAACTACCTGGCGCTGCTGGGCTGGGCGATCGGACCCGACCGGGACGTCTTCACCCCGGACGAGCTGGTCGCCGCGTTCGACGTGCACGACGTCAACCCCAACCCTGCCCGGTGGGACCAGAAGAAGGCCGAGGCGATCAACGCCGACCACCTCCGGATGCTGCCGTTGGCGGAGTTCACCAGCCGGCTGCTGCCGGTGCTCCGGGAGGCCGGCGTGCTGGGCCCGCAGTCGGGGATGGGTGAGCTGGCCCGCCTGGAGGCCGTGGCCGAGCTCATCCAGACCCGGGTCCAGGTGCTCTCCGAGGCCGTGCCGCTCGTTGCGCCGTTCTACGTGCGGGGCGAGGAGCTGCCGATCGCCGACGACGCCCGCGCCCAGCTGAAGGAGGACGCGGGGGCGGTGCTGGACGCCGCCGACGCGGCCCTGGAGCAGATCTCCGGCGCCTACCCCAAGCCACTCGGCGGAGGGGTGGAGTGGACCGCAGCCCGGATCGAGCAGGCCCTTCGGGAGGCGCTCGTCGACGGCCTGGGCCTGAAGCCCCGGTTCGCCTTCGGCCCGCTGCGCACCGCGGTGTCCGGGCAGCGGATCAGCCCACCGCTGTTCGAGTCCATGGAGATCCTCGGCAAGGACGAGACCCTCGCCCGGCTGCGCCGGTTGCGCGCTGAGCTGTGACAGCCAGCGGGACGACCGCGATTTGGGTCCGGCTGAGGAGCACGGTAAGGTTTCTCCTCGGTTCACCGCCCGCGGAAGCGGGGCGGAGATACCCCTTGGGGTATGGTGTAATTGGCAGCACGACTGATTCTGGTTCAGTTAGTCTAGGTTCGAGTCCTGGTACCCCAGCGCAGATCGACCCCCGGTCGATTTCGCTCCGCACCTGACCGTCAGGTAAGGTTGCGGGTCGGCGCCACCGCGCCGGACGCACGGCCCCGTTGTGTAGTGGCCTAGCACGCCGCCCTCTCAAGGCGGTAGCGCGGGTTCGAATCCCGTCGGGGCTACGTCGCAGAAGGACCCCCACCGCACCTGGTGGGGGTCCTTCTCGTCGTGCGGGCGGGTGGTCGGATCTCGTGTGCTGCATCGACACCGGCGTCGTCCGGGCGTAGCGTGGCGGTCCCGGGCAGGTGGCCGACCCCACCCGCCCCGTCCCGGCAAGGAGTGGGTGCGATGAACAAGGTGGAGCTGATCGAGGCCCTGGCCCCCAGGCTCGGCGGGCGCCAGCTCGCCGCCATGGCGGTCGAGGCGCTGGTGGACGCGGTGCTTCGCGAGGTGGCCGCCGGCGGCACGGTGGGGATCACCGGCTTCGGCACCTTCGAGAAGGTGGACCGGGCGCCCCGGACCGGCCGCAACCCGCACACGGGGGCCCCGGTCCCGATCGCGGCGACCAGTTCGCCCCGCTTCCGGCCGGGCGCCTACTTCAAGGAGGTCGTCGCCGACCCCGACCGGCTGCCGACCGACGGCCTCGCCGGCGTGAGGGTGGGCAGCCACGGCGAGATGGCCGATCCCGAGCCGGCGAGCCGCCCGAGCAGCGTGCGTCGGACCGCCGCCCAGGGCCGGCCCGACGAGGGGCGGCAGGGTTCCCGTCGCACGGTGAACCCCGGGACGGACGACGCAGACCGCGGCCCCAAGGTCCCGCGGAGGCGGCGGGCGGCCAGCGGTACGCCGGCGACCGTCCGCGCCCGGCAGGACGAGGACCGGCGCCCCACCGGTGACGCCTCAGCAGGGGCGGCGGACGCCGCGAAGGCCTCAGCCCCTGCCCGCGACCGGACGCCCGCCGGCGGCCAGGACATCACCATGGGGATGATCACCGCCAAGAAGGCCGAGCTGGCCCGGGTCAAGAACGACGACGTCGTCGCCGTCGACGAGGCGTCCGGGAAGAAGGCGCAGGGCAAGGGCAAGGACAAGGACCGCCGCACGAAGGACAAGCCGGGCAAGGGGAGCGGCAAGGGCAAGGGGAAGGACGGCAAGGTCAAGGACGGCAAGAAGGGCAAGGCCGGCAGCAGGAAGAAGGCCTCGAAGGGGTCCTGACCGTCAGCGGACCGGTTCCCCGGGCCCGACCCCGACGAGCCACAGACGGGTCAGGTGGGCACCGGCATCCTCGGGGTCGGCGGGTTCGACCTCGACGCTGACGCGTTGGCCTACCCGGACGTGCCGCAGCCCGCTGGCCTCGAAGACGTCGGCGTCGAAGGGCAGCATCCGTCCGGTGTCCAGCAGGACCGAGCCGGAGCGGCTCGCGAGGTCGAAGGTGTGCACGCTGGCCTGCATGGGCCCACTGTAGGCGGCCCGGTCCCGACCGAGCAGGAGCGTCCGGGTGCGACGACCGACCCCGAACGCCGCCGCACGCACCAGGTCCTGGGCCACGTCGACGTCCTGCCGCAACCGGGGCAGGGGGAGGGGGAGCAGGGTCGCCTCCTCGGCGTGGCGGTGCGCCGAGCCGGGGCCGAAGCGGGGGGTCGGCGGGCGGATCGTCGAGGTCAGCAACGTGGTCCCGTCGCCCGAGGCGTCCGGGACGACGGCGGCCGGGTGCCGCGCGCACCGGGCCAGGGCCTCGCCCAGGTCACGCGGTCTGAGGGCCGGCACGTCTCCCAGCAGGACGGCCCACCCGGGTCGACCCCCCTGCGGCCGCACGGCCCGCAGACCGGTGCGCACCGCCCCGTCCAGGCCCTCTCCCGGGTCAGGCACCACGGTGGCCCCCCACGTGCGCACCGTCTGCCCCACCGGCCCGTCGGAGGTGACCACCACCAGCGATGCCGGACCGACGGTGGCGGCCGCGGCCTCGAGGGTGTCCAACGCCATGGCGCGGGCCAGCTGCCTGCGGGCGTCGGGGGTCGGCGCCGAGAGCCGGGACTTGCCCAGGCGGGCGTCCTTGACCGGCACGACCAGCCCCCAGCGCACCGGGTCGCCCCTCCAGATCTTCCGCACCCGGCCATTCTGGTGGACGGGCCCGGACGGGTGACAAGATGGCGCCGTGACCCGTCAGCCCGTCCGCCAACCGATCCCCTGGTCCTACCGGGCCGTCATCGGCACCGTCCGCCCTGTGCTGATGGGCATCACCCGTCGGTCGTGGTCGGGCGCCGAGCACGTGCCGGCCACCGGCGGGTTCATCGTCGCCAGCAACCACTACTCCGAGGTGGACCCCTTCATGCTGGCCCACTTCCTCGTCGACCAGGGGCGACCGCCGTTCTTCCTGGCCAAGTCGTCCCTGTTCGAGGTGCCCCTCCTCGGCGCGGCGCTCCGGCACCTGGAGCAGGTGCCGGTCCGTCGACGCAGCACCCAGGCCCGGGACGCCCTTGACGAGGCACGGCGGGCCCTGCTGGAGGGCAAGTGCATCGCGATCATGCCCGAGGGCACCCTCACCCGGGACCCGGACCTGTGGCCCATGCGGGCCAAGGCGGGTGTCGGTCGGCTCGCCCTCACCAGCCGGGCCCCCGTCGTCCCGGTCGGCCAGTGGGGGGCCCAGGAGGTCCTCGGCCGCTACGCGCGGCGCCCGGGGAACCTGCTGCGCCGACCCGTCCAGCACGTCGAGGCCGGCCCACCGGTGGACCTGTCGGACCTCTACGACCGGGCCGACGACCCCAAGGCCCACGTCGAGGCGACCGAACGCGTCATGGCGGCCGTCACCGGGATCGTGGCCGGGCTGAGGGGTGAGCCTGCCCCTTCCGTGCCCTACGACCCGGTGACCCGCACCGGTGGCGCCACCGGTTCCCCCCTCGACCGGGGGGAGTCCCGGTGACGCGGGCGGCCGTCTTCGGCGCCGGCAGCTGGGGCACCGCCTTCGCCCAGGTGCTCGCCGACGGCGGTGCGTCGTCCGTGACCCTGTGGGCACGTCGACAGGAAGTCGCCCAGGAGGTCCGCGAACGGCACACCAACGACGACTACCTCCCCGGGGTCGAGCTGCCGCCGGCGGTGACGGGCACCACCGATCCGGCGGAGGCCGCCGAGGGGGCTGACCTCGTCGTCCTCGCCGTCCCCTCGCAGAGCCTGCGCGACAACCTGGGCCGCTGGGCCCAGGTGGTCCCGGAGGACGCCCTCGTCGTGTCCCTCATGAAGGGCATCGAGCGCGGCACCGGCCTGCGGATGAGCCAGGTGGTCGAGGCGGCGGGGATCGAGCGGGACCGGATCGTCGTGGTCTCCGGCCCCAACCTCAGCAAGGAGATCGCCGCCCGGCAGCCCGCCGCCAGCGTCGTCGCCTGCACCGACCTCGCCGCCGCGGAGCGGGTGGCCTCGACGATCGCGCCCCCCTACTTCCGGCCCTACACCCAGACCGACGTCGTCGGGGCCGAGATCGGCGGGGCGGTCAAGAACGTCATCGCCCTGGGGGTGGGGATGGCCGAGGGTCTCGGGTACGGCGACAACACCAAGTCCTCGCTCATCACCCGCGGCCTGGCCGAGATCAGCAGGCTGGGCGAGGCCCTGGGGGGCGACCCCGCCACCCTCATGGGGCTGGCCGGCGTCGGCGACCTCATCGCCACCTGCATGTCGCCGCTGTCGCGCAACCACCGGGTGGGGGTGGCCCTGGGCCAGGGACGGTCCGTGGAGGAGATGGTGGCCGTGCCCCACCAGACGGCCGAGGGCGTGCGCTCGTGCCGCTCCGTGGTCGACCTGGCCGCCGGGCACGGGGTCGACATGCCGATCTGCCAGGGCGTGACCGCCGTCGTCGAGGGCCACGTGACCCCCGAACAGCTCACCGGGGCGCTGATGTCCCGGGCCCGCAAACACGAACGGGGCTGACGCGGCCGGCGGGGCGGGGGCGGACGGCCCGTCAGGACCGTAGGGCGCGTCCTGCCCCGGGCCTGCCTCCTGCACACGCCGACCGCATACCCGACCTGCGTGGGCGAAACAACTAGGCTCGGTCGCGATGGACAGCCAGCCCCCTACCCCCAGCGTCCCGCCGGCGGTCGCCGCCCAGCCCGTGCGCCCCCGGGTCGCCGTCGTGTTCGGCGGCCGCTCCGAGGAGCACTCCATCTCCTGCGCGACCGCGGCGAGCGTGCTGCGGACCGTGGACCGCGAGCGGTACGACGTCGTGCCGATCGGCATCACCCGTGACGGGCACTGGGTGCTCGTTCCCGACGACCCGTCGGCCCTGGAGATCCGCGACGGCCGGCTGCCCGAGGTTCCGCCGACGGGCCCCCAGGTGATGGTGCCCCTCGGCGGGGTGGACCACGTGTGGCGGCTCGTCCAGGACGACGGGTCGACGGTGGAGGTGGGCGTGGTGGACGTCGTGCTGCCCCTGCTGCACGGCCCCTTCGGGGAGGACGGGACCATCCAGGGGCTGCTGGAGCTGGCCGACATCCGGTACGTCGGCTGCGGGGTGCTGGCCTCGGCGGCGATGATGGACAAGCACGTCATGAAGGTCGTCTTCGCCGCCGCCGGTCTGCCCGTGGGGGCCTACACGGTCATCACCGACCTGGCGTGGCGGCGCGACCGGGCAGCCTGCCTCGAGGCGGCCCGGGCCCTGGACTTCCCGGTCTTCGTCAAGCCCGCCCGGGCCGGGTCCTCGGTCGGCGTCCACAAGGTCGACGACCCTGCCGGGCTGGAGACCGCGGTCGAGAGGGCCCGGGCGCACGACCCGAAGGTGCTGGTCGAGCAGGGCATCGACGGCCGTGAGATCGAGTGCGGCGTCCTGCAGGGCCGGGGGACCGAGCCCCCCAGGGTGAGCGAGTGCGGCGAGATCACCGTGACCGGCGGCGGCCACGAGTTCTACGACTTCGAGGCCAAGTACCTCGACGAGGCCAGCGTCCGGATCACCGCCCCTGCCGACGTGCCGCCCCACGTCCGCGACGAGATCCACCGCATCGCCCGCACCGCCTTCGAGACGGCCGGGTGCGAGGGGCTGGCCAGGGTCGACTGCTTCGTCACCCCCGCCGGCGACGTGGTGCTCAACGAGATCAACACCATGCCCGGGTTCACCCCGTTCTCCATGTTCCCCCAGGCCTGGGCGGCCTCGGGCGTCTCCTACCCCGAGCTCGTGGAGGAGCTGCTGCAGCTGGCCCTGGCCCGTCCCCTCGGGCTGCGCTGACGCGACCGTGCGGCGGCCGGGGAGGGCGGTCGAGCGTACCCAGGTCGGGGCCGCCAGGCGTCTCCTAGCCGTCGGCGTCGTCGACCGCGACGCACCGTCCCTGGTCCTGGGGCACCTGGCGGGCGGCCTCCTCGAAGGCGGGCAGCAGCAGCGGTGCGGTGCCGTGCTCCGAGGGGACGAGCACCTCCAGCGCCGGGTCCCGGCCGAAGGTGGTGAACATCGTGCCGTCCTCCAGCTCGGTGGCCACCCAGTCCACCCCGCTGACGTCGATGCAGGGATCGGTCGTGGGACCCGGCGGGTTCTTGCCGCAGCGTGCCACGACCGGCGGATCGCCCCAGGCGGCCACCCCCACCGACTGGACGGCGGTGACCCTCGGCTCCAGGCCAGCGACCGTCCCCGGCCAGTGGGCGGCCACCCGCCGGCACTCCGGGGAGTCGGACCGGTCGAAGGGCGCGGCCCGGACCGGCTGCTCCCCGCACCCGGCGAGCAGGGGCAGGACGGCCAGCGCGGGGAGGACCGTCAGAACTCGACGACGGTGCACGTGGTCGTCCGGGTGATGCGCGGCACCTCCTGGACCGCGGCGATCACCTCGCGGCCCAGCGACTGCACGGTGGGGGCCTCGGCGACGACGATCGCGTCGTAGGGGCCGGCGACGATCTCCGCGCTGCGCACACCGGGCAGGGAGCGGACGGTCTCGGTCACCTGCCCTGCGGCGCCCACCTCGGTCTGGACGAGGATGTAGGCCTTGATCACGGTGCACCTCCGGGACGGGACGTGGGCAGGCTACCGTGCCACCGGCAGCCGGACGACGGAGGGACAGGTATGGAGCACCCCGAGCAGGTGCCGCAGACGGACCGGGCGACCCTGGCGGGGCTCGGCGAGAGCCGGCTGCTCGAGGAGGTCTTCGCCGCGTACGGCGGGCTGCCCGGCGGCGGGGTGCTCGTCGGGCCGGGGGACGACACCGCCTACCTGAGGGTCCCGTCGGGCGCCGTCCTGGCGACCACGGACACGGTGGTCCGCGGCCGCGACTGGCGCGACGAGTGGTCGACCGGCGAGGACGTGGGGGTGAAGGTCGTCACCCAGAACCTGGCCGACCTGGCCGCCATGGGCGGCCGGGGGACCGGTCTGCTGGTCACCCTCGTCGCCCCGCAGGACCTTCCGGTGGACTGGGTGCGCGACCTGCTCGCCGGCACGGCGTGGGCCGCGACCAGGGCGGGCGTGCCGGTGGTCGGCGGGGACCTCTCGTCCGCCGGGGCGCAGGAGGTGGTCGTGTCGGTCACGGCCCTCGGCGAGCTCGGGGAGGGGGTCGCCCGACCGGTGCTGCGCAGCGGCGCGCGGGCGGGGGACGTGCTGGCGGTGTCCGGGCCGCTCGGCCGTTCCGGCGCGGGGCTGCTGCTGCTCCGCCGAGGGGTGGCCCCGGGCCGGGACGGGCAGGAGGCCGGGCTGCTCGACCACCACCGTCGTCCGACGACGGACCTGGAGCAGGGCCCGGTCGCGGCCCGGGCGGGCGCGCGGTCGATGATCGACGTCTCGGACGGGCTCGTGCGGGACGCCGACCGGGTGGCGCGGGCCAGCGGCGTGCGCGTCCGGCTCGACCCGGGCCCGCTGGACCGGCTGGCCGGCCTGCTGCAGCCTGCGCTGGCCCCCGCCGACGCCCGCGCACAGGTGCTCGCCGGCGGCGAGGAGCACGAGCTGCTCGCGACGTTCCCGCCCCGGACGGGGCCCCCGGACGGCTGGACGGTCCTGGGGCAGGTGGTGCCCTCGCAGGCGGACGACGAGCCGCCGGCCGGGGTCTGGCTGGAGGGCCGCCGGCTCGACCCCCGGACGGGCGGCTGGGACCACTTCGGCGGGTGAACCGCCCGGACCCACCACCACGACGCACGAGAGCCGGCTCGCACCCTCGGGTGCGGCCGGCTCAGGCGGGTCGGGGCAGGCCCCGGACGCTCAGCGGGTGACCTTGCCTGCCTTCAGGCAGGAGGTGCACACGTTGAGGCGCTTGGGGGTCGAACCCACCATCGCCCGGACGCGCTGGATGTTCGGGTTCCAGCGACGCTTGGTGCGGCGGTGGGAGTGCGAGATGCTGTGACCGAAGCTCGGTCCCTTGCCGCAGACGTCGCAAGTGGCAGCCACGGTGTTCTCCTGGTGTCGGTCGGTGCGATGGTCGTCGTGCCGGCGTCCTGGGCGAGGTCGGGTCGCGCCGTCGCCGCCGGGCAACCTCGTCAGCGTACCGGAGGGTCGTTGCGGGGCCCAAATCGCCGGCCGCCCCCCCGCGAGGGGTTCGCGCCCGGGGTGTGGACACCTCCGACGCACCTGGGGCGACAGGTAGTTTGGCCTCGTGTCCCGCCCGTCCCTCGACCTGGTCACCGCCCGCCGGTGGGCGGTGACGGCACGGTCGGCGCTGGGCACGGCGAGGGAGCGGATCGACGCGCTCAACGTCTACCCGGTGGCCGACGGGGACACGGGCACCAACATGTTCCTGACGATGGACGGCGCCCTGGACTTCGTCCGGGGGCAGTTCGAGCTGGGGGCGGGGACGGAACGGCTCGACGAGGGCCTGGCCCTCATCGCCCGGGGGATGCTCCTCTCCGCGCGGGGCAACTCCGGCGTGATCCTCTCCCAGCTCGCCCGCGGTCTCGCGGAGGCGGTCGGCCCCGGTGTGCGGGCGGCCGGGCCCGAGGACCTCGCGGTCGCCTTCGAGACGGCCGCCCGGGCGGCCTGGGACGCGGTGGCCGCACCGGTCGAGGGGACGATCCTGTCGGTCGCCCGGGCCGCTGCCGAGGGTGCCCGGTCCGTGGTGGACGCGGGCGGGACCCAGGTCGCCGACGTCGTGGCGGCGGCGCTCCAGGAGGCCCGGGTGGCCCTGGCCCGGACGCCGGAGCAGCTGCCGGAGCTGCGGCACGCGGGAGTGGTGGACGCCGGCGGTGCGGGTCTGGTCGTGGTCGTCGAGGCCCTCGACGCCGTCCTGCAGGAGCGGACCCACGCGGTCGTCGCCGAGCTGCCGCGCTGGTGGGAGGTGCCCTCGACCGGGGCGGCCGGGGACGGGTCGGCCGCGGACGGCGGGGTGCACGCCTGCGCCCCGGTGACGGGGGAGGACCAGGTCGAGGTGATGTACCTGCTCACCGGCAGCGACCCCGTCCGGGCCGACCGGTTGCGTGGTCACCTCCGCCGGCTCGGCGAGTCGGTCGTCGTCGCCGGCGGGCCGCACGACTACCGGGTCCACGTGCACCTGCGCGACCCCCGGTCGGCCGTGGAGGCCGGGAGCTCGGCCGGTCAGGTGGAGGAGGTCCGGCTGACCTCCCTGGCCGACGGCGGCCGGCTCGAAGGAGCCGGGGAGGGGGCGGGCACCACCCGCACCCAGGACGACGACGGCCGTGGGCCGTCCGCCGTCGTCCGGCTGGGCGTCGTCGCCTGCGTCCTCGGCCCCGGGCTGCAGGACATCTTCTCCGCGGGTGGTGCCCAGGTGGTGCCGTCGGGCCCGCGCCGTCGGGCCTCGGCGGGGCAGCTGCTGTCCGCCCTGTGGGCGGCCGACGCGCCCCACCTGGTCCTCCTGCCGAACGACCCCGACACGGTGATGGTCGCCCGGGCGGCGGCCCAGGAGGCGCGGGCCGGGGGACTGGTCGTGGACGTCGTCCCGACCCGGAGCGTCGTCGAGGGGCTCGCGGCCCTGGCGGTGCTCGACGAGGACGCCGACCCGCGGACCACCGTGGCCGACATGGCCGACGCGTGCGGAGGGGTGCGCTCCGGTGCGCTCACCCCCGCCGACCGGGACGCCGACACGCCCGTGGGCCGGGTGCTCCGGGGCCAGTGGCTGGGCCTGGTCGACGGCACCGTGGTGGCGGTGGCCGAGCACCCGGCGGAGGCCGCCCGGACGGTGCTGGACCGGCTGTGGCACCCCGGGGCCGAGGTGGTCACGGTGGTCCGGGGCGAGCGGGCCGGGGAGGACGAGCTCGACGCGGTGCTCGGCCCGGCGCTGGCGGAGCACCCGGAGGTGGAGGTCGTCCGGCTCGACGGGGGACAGCCGACCTTCCCCTGGCTGCTGGGGGTGGAGTGAACGTGGCCGTCGGGAGGGCGCGGTCGTGAGCGGCGTCGACCTGGACACCCGGCTGCGGACCGTCGTGGGCGCGACCGCCGCCCGGCTGGAGCGGGCCCGGGGGATGCGGACGGTCCGTGACCTGCTGGACTTCCTGCCACGCACCTACCTGGACCCCGCCCGCCCGACGGCGTTCGCCCAGCTGCCGCACGGCGAGGACGTCGTGGTGGTGGGGACCGTGCGCGCGTCCACGACCCGGCAGATGCGGCAGCGGCGGGGGCGCATCCTCGTGGTGGACGTCGAGGACGAGGTCGGCGGCACCATCCAGCTGACCTTCTTCAAGCCCTACGGCCACCAGGACCGGTTGGTCCCGGGCGTGCGCGTCGTCTGCTCCGGCCAGGTCGGCAGCTACGGCCGTTCCCTGCAGCTGACCCACCCCGACTACGCCGTCCTGGGCGAGGCCTCCGGCGCGACCTCGGGCGGGTGGCTGCTCGGGGGTCTGGTGCCGGTCTACCCGGCCACCCCCAAGGTCTCGCCGATCGTCCACGGGGACACCCTCGACCTGGTGCTGCACGCGCTCGACGAGCTGCCGGACCCGGTGCCGCCGGAGGTCCGGCGGACGCACGGGCTGCCCGACCTGCGCGAGGCATACCAGCTGGTCCACCGCCCGCAGCGCGAGGCCGACCACCGCCGGGGCCGGTGGCGGCTGAAGTTCCAGGAGGCGTTCGTGGTGCAGGCCGCCCTGGCACGGGCCCGGCTGGCCCAGGACGCCACCACCGCCGTGCCCCGCCCGCCCGTCGAGGACGGTCTGGTCGACGCCCTCCTGGGGCGGCTGCCCTTCGACCTCACCCAGGGGCAGCAGCGCGTCCTCGGGGAGCTGCGCTCCGACCTCGCGGGCACCGTGCCGATGCACCGGCTGCTCCAGGGGGAGGTCGGCTCGGGCAAGACGGTCCTGGCCCTGCTCGCGATGCTCGCGGTCGTCGACGCGGGCGGTCAGGCCGCCCTGCTCGCCCCCACCGAGGTGCTCGCCGTGCAGCACCACCGGGCCATCAGCGCGCTCCTGGGTCCGCTGGCCGAGGCGGGCATGCTCGGCGGGGACGACCGGGCCACCAGGGTCGCGCTCCTGCTGGGCAGCCAGTCCGCCGTCGAGCGGCGGGAGAACCTGCTCGCCGCGGCGTCGGGCTCGGCCGGGATCGTCGTGGGCACCCACGCGCTGATCCAGGAGCACGTCCAGCTCGCCGAGCTGGGCCTGGTCGTCGTGGACGAGCAGCACCGGTTCGGGGTCGAGCAGCGGGACGCCCTGCGGGCCAAGGCGGACCACCCGCCCCACGTGCTCGTCATGACCGCGACGCCGATCCCACGGACCGTGGCGATGACCGTCTACGGGGACATGGAGACCTCGACCCTGCGGGAGCTGCCGCGCGGCCGGCGCCCGATCACCACGCACGTGGTGCCGGGCGGGCGGCCGGACTGGGTCCGCCGCACGTGGGAGCGGGTCGCCGAGGAGGTGCGCACCGGCGGTCAGGTGTATGTCGTGTGCCCCCGGATCGGCGAGGCGGACGACCCCGACCTTCCGCAGGGGGCGGTCGTGGGACCCGGGGGGCCGACGGTCCCCGCCGGGGACGACGAGGACGGTGACGGCGCCGGGCCCACGGTCACGGGTGAGGAGTCGTCCGAGCCCACGCTCCACGGCGTGCACCAGGTGGCGCGCGCCCTGGGGCAGCTGCCGGCCACCGCCGGGCTACGTCTGGCCAGCCTGCACGGCCGCCTCCCCGTCGACGAGAAGGACGCGGTCATGCGCCGGTTCGCCGCCGGGGAGGTGGACGTCCTGGTGGCCACGACGGTCATCGAGGTGGGGGTGGACGTGCCCGACGCGACGGCGATGGTGGTCCTGGACGCCGACCGGTTCGGCATCTCGCAGCTGCACCAGCTGCGCGGCCGGGTCGGTCGAGGGGGGCGTCCGGGGCTCTGCCTGCTCGTGACGCAGCAGGCCGGCGGTCCCGAGGACGGGCCGGCGGTCGAACGGCTCCACCAGGTGGCCGCCACGACGGACGGCTTCGAGCTGGCCCGGCTCGACCTCGAGACCCGCCGCGAGGGCGACGTGCTCGGGGCCAGCCAGAGCGGCGGCCGCAGCGGCCTGCGGTTCCTGCGCCTCGCCCGCGACGAGGAGCTCATCGTCGCCGCCCACGAGGCCGCCTGGGAGACGGTGCGCGCCGACCCCGACCTGGACCGCCACCCCGTGCTGCGGCGCGAGCTCGACCAGCTCGACGCCGAGCGGGCGGCCTTCCTGGAGCGGGGGTGAGCCGACGGTGACGAGGATCGTCGCCGGACATGCCGGTGGTCGCACGATCCTGACCCCCCGGGGGGCGGCGACGCGTCCGACCACCGACCGGGTGCGGGAGGCGGTCTTCTCCCGGCTCGAGTCGCTGATGGACCTCGACGGGGTGCGCGTGCTGGACCTGTACGCCGGGTCCGGGGCGCTCGGGCTGGAGGCGCTGTCCCGGGGGGCGGGGCACCTGCTGGCCGTGGAGCGGCACCGGGCCACCGCGGCGCTGGTCTCGCGGAACGCCCGCACCCTGGGGATGACGCAGCAGGTGCAGGTGCGCACCGCGCCCGTCCGGGCGGTGCTCGACGAGAGGCCCGAGGAGCCCTACCAGCTGGTCCTGCTGGACCCGCCCTACGACCTGGCCGAGGACGACCTGGCCGTCGTGCTCGACCTGCTCGTCGCCGCCGGCTGGCTCGACCCCGACGCGCTGGTCCTCGTGGAGCGCAGCGCCCGGTCGCCCGCGCCGACCTGGCCGGCCGGTCTGCGCCCGCTCGACCGCCGCACCTACGGCGAGACCGCCGTGCACCTCGCCGAGCCGGCGCCGCCGACGGGCTGACCGGCCTCGCCGACCCCGGGTGGGGCCGTCCGCGCCCGGCTGCGATGATCGGCCCATGACCGACTACTCCATCCCCCGCCCCGTGTCCGGCGACGTCGTCGACCTCATCCTCGACGACCACCGGCTCTTCGAGACCCTCCTGCGCGAGATGCGCGACAGCACGGCCGACCGCGCCGGCGCCCGGGCCGCCTTCGCCGACGTGCTCGTCGCCCACGGCGAGGCCGAGGAGCAGGAGGTCTACCCCCGGTTGCGGCGTCGGACCGAGGATGTCGGCGAGCACGAGGTGGAGCACGGCGAGGAGGAGCACGCCGAGATCAACGAGGCCCTGCTCGCCCTGCTGGAGTGCGTCGGCACCGACACCCAGAAGTTCGACGACGCCGTGGAGAGGATGAACGAGGTCCTCCAGCACCACCTGACGGAGGAGGAGCTGACGATCCTCAACCCGGCCAGGGAGGACGTCTCCGACGACGACCGCGCCCAGCTCGGGCAGAAGTTCCTCGCCGCCCGCAGCGAGCAGCTGGACCAGGGGTGCGGCTCCGTGGAGAACGTGCAGCGGCTCGTCGACGAGGCCCGCAAGGAGGGGCTGCTCGGCGAGGACGAGGAGACCTCGGAGGGCTGACGGCTCCCGGCTCGGTAGGGTCGAGGGCATGACGCACCTCGAGCGCCGCTGCGTGTGCCCCGGCTCCTTCGACCCGGTCACCCACGGCCACCTGGACGTCGTCCGCCGGGCCGCCGCGCTGTTCGACGAGGTCGTCGTGGCCGTGCTGCACAACCCGGCCAAGCAGGGCTCGTTCCCGGTGGAGCGGCGCCTGGACCTGGTGCGCCGCTCCCTCGAGCCGGACCTGGCCGACCGCGTCCGGGTCGAGGCCTTCGCCGACACCCTCCTGGTCGACGTGTGCCGTCAGGTCGGGGCCGGAGCCGTCGTCAAGGGGCTGCGCGGCGGCACCGACTTCGCCTACGAGCTGCCGATGGCCCGGATGAACCGGCACCTCAGCGGCGTGGAGACCGTCTTCCTCCCCGCCGACCCGACCCTGGAGCACGTGTCCAGCTCCCTGGTCAAGGAGGTGCACCGCTACGGGGGCGACGTCGCCGGGCTCGTCCCCGACGTGGTCCTGGCTGCCCTCGAGGAGCTCGCGCGCGCCGCCGACGGGTGAGCACGGCCCCCGCTGCGGGCCTGGTGACCCGGCCGGCGTCACGTGCCTGGCAGACTTGGTCGCACGGGCGCCGCTCCGCTAGTCTGGTGCGTCGGTCCGTGTCCACGTCGTGGAAACCGGGCCGTTCCCACCACCGCGAACGAGGACGAAGGATCATGGCTGCGCACGAGCAGGACGGCCCCTGGGTGCTGGACACCCGCGAGCTGGTCCGCCGCCCGGGCACCATGCGTCGGGCCTCGTGGACCGTGGAGGCACCCGAGCGCATCGGCACCGACGTCGTCGCGATCCCGCCCGGCCGTGAGGTCGAGCTGGACCTGCGGCTGGAGTCGGTCGTCGAGGGCGTGCTGGTGTCGGGGACGGTCAGGAGCTCGACGAGCGGGACGTGCGTGCGGTGCCTGGACCCCGTCGAGGAGAACCTCGAGGTGGAGCTCCAGGAGCTGTTCGCCTATCCCGAACGGGCGGCCCACCACCAGCAGGTGGCCGGGACGTCCGGACGGGACGACGAGACCGAGGACGAGGAGCAGTACGTGCTCGACGGCGACCTGATCGACCTCGAGGAGGTCGTCCGGGACGCCGTCGTGACCGCGCTGCCCTTCCAACCGGTGTGCCGGGACGACTGTCCAGGACTGTGCTCCCAGTGCGGGGCGCGCCTGGCGGACGACCCGGACCACCATCACGACGTGATCGACCCCCGGTGGTCGGCGCTGGCCTCCCTGGCCGCACCGACCGACGACGACGAGAAGAGGAACTGACGTGGCCGTCCCCAAGCGGAAGATGTCGCGCTCGAACACCCGGAGCCGCCGCTCCCAGTGGAAGGCCGCGCCGATCGCGCTGAGCACCTGCCCGCAGTGCGGTTCGGTGCGCACCCCCCACCAGGCCTGCCCCAGCTGCGGCACCTACGGCGGCCGCCACTACGCGGCTGCCGAGCGCACCGAGCACCAGGACTGACGATCCTGCGCCGACGCATGCGCCCCGTCGCCGAGCTCAACGACTACCTCGCGCAGGTCGTCGGGCAGCCCTGCGACGAGGCGCTGCTTCTGCGTGCCCTGACGCACCGGTCCTACTCCTACGAGAACGACGGGGAGCCGCACAACGAACGCCTGGAGTTCCTGGGGGACGCGGTGCTGGGCGTCATCGTCACCGACACCCTCTACCGGACCCACCCCGAGCTCCCCGAGGGGCGGCTGGCCAAGCTCAGGGCCGCGGTCGTCAACTCCCGGGCGCTCGCCGAGGTCGCCCGGGTCGTCGACCTGGGCGACTTCGTGCGCCTCGGCAAGGGGGAGCAGAGCACCGGTGGCCGGGACAAGGACTCGATCCTGGCGGACACCACCGAGGCGGTCATCGGGTGCGTCTACCTCTCCTCCGGCATGGTCGCGGCCGACGCCTTCGTCCACCACCTGCTCGACCCGCTGCTGCGGCGCAGCGCCGCTCTGGGGGCGGCCCTGGACTGGAAGACGAGCCTGCAGGAGGTCGCGGCGACGGCCGAGCTCGGCATGCCCGAGTACCGGGTGCAGTCCGAGGGGCCCGACCACGACAAGAGGTTCACCGCCCGGGTCCTCGTCGACGAGGAGGTCGTCGGCACCGGGGAGGGCCGCTCGAAGAAGGCCGCCGAGCAGCAGGCCGCCGAGGCCGGGTGGCGCACCCTCACCGAGCGGGCGGCCCGCGTGGTGGAGGTGGCCCCCGCCGCCGGCGGCGCCCCTGCGGCCGACGGGAACGACCCCGACGGCAGCGGTGCCTGAGCTGCCCGAGGTCGAGGTCGTCCGGCGGGGGCTGGAGCAGCACGTCCGGGGGCGCACGGTCGCCGAGGCCGTCCTCTCCGGGTCCCGGGTGGCACGCCGCCATCCGGCCGGCCCGGCCGACCTCGCGGCCCGGGTGGCCGGCGCGCGGGTCGAGCAGGTCGACCGCCGGGGCAAGTACCTGTGGCTGGTGCTCCGTCCTCCGCACGACGACCCCCAGGCGCTCGTCGTGCACCTGGGGATGAGCGGGCAGCTGCTCGTGGAGGCCCCGGACGCACCGCGGGAGAAGCACCTGCACGCCACCTTCGACTTCACCGACGCAGGGCCGCAGCTGCGGTTCGTCGACCAGCGCACCTTCGGGGGCCTGGCGCTCGCCGAGCTGCACCCGGACCCGCACGGGGGTCCGACCCATCCCCACGGCATACCCGCGCCCGTGCTGCACATCGCGCCCGACCCCCTCGACCCCGTCTTCGACCGGGCGGCGGCGGTGCGGCGGATGAAGGCCAGCAGCAGCGAGGTCAAGCGGGTGCTGCTCGACCAGCGGGTCGTCAGCGGGATCGGCAACATCTACGCCGACGAGGCGCTGTGGCGCGCCGGGGTCCACGGACGTCGTCCGGCCTCCGCCCTCACCCGTCCGGCGCTGGGCCGGCTGCTGGACCACGCCACCGACGTGATGCGAGAGGCCCTGGGCCAGGGCGGGACCAGCTTCGACGCGCTCTACGTCAACGTCAACGGCGCCAGCGGTTACTTCGACCGGTCGCTGGACGCCTACGGACGCACCGGTCGCCCGTGCCGCCGGTGCGGCACGCCGATCGTGCGCGAGGAGTTCATGAACCGCTCCTCCCACTCCTGCCCCCGGTGCCAGGTCCGGCCGCGCAGCCCCCGTCCCTGACGCGCGGGGGATCCTGCTCCGACCCGCGTGCCCGCCTCAGGGTGTGGGTCCACCGTCCTGCGACGCGTCCGTGCCCCCGTCCGTGCCTCCGTCCCGGGGCGGCCGCCGACGGCGCGACTGCTCGTCCACGGCCCGTCCCAGCCGGTCCGCCCGCTCCCGGCCGGCCCCCAGGAACAGCCCCAGCCCGGCACCGACGCGGTCGAGGAGGTAGACGGGCGTCCAGCGGCGCGGGGGGAGCCGGTCCACCGGCGGGGTGGCCAGATGGCCCAGCAGGGCCAGCGCCAGGACGGCGCCGACCGAGAAGAGGAGGAGCTCGGTCATCGGCCCAGTCTGCCCCACGCTCAGGTGTGCAGCGGTTCGTCCTCCTGCGGGTAGCGCACCCCGAGCTCGCGCCGGGCCGACTCCAGGATGGTCATGACCGCCACCGTGTCCGCGTGCGGCACGACGGGGGACTCCAGCAGCCCCGCCGCGAGGCAGCGGTGCACCTCCTCCACCTCGTGGACCAGCCCTCGCCGGTCGCCGGTCACCAGCTCGCCCTCGGGCTCCCGGCCGCGGTAGACGGTGAAACCCTCCGGGTCGTTCACCGGCCCGTGCACCTCGATCCACCCCTCGGTCCCGCGCACGACGGTCCGGCTGGCGCCGCTGCTGCGGGAGTCGCACAGCACCTGGGCCACCGCCCCCTCCCGCGTCATCCACTGCAGCCCCACGAGGTCGTCGGCACCGGTGGGCACGCGCGAGCCCAGCACCTGCACGTCCGTGGGGTGACCCAGGAGCAGGTGGGCCAGGGTGACCGGGTAGATCCCGATGTCGAGCAGGGCGCCACCGCCGTTGTCCAGGTCGAAGACCCGGTGGCCCTCGTCGTACTCGAACGGCACGGTGAAGGCGGCGGCGAGGCTGCGGGCCGTGCCGATCTGCCCGTCGCGCACCCGGCCCACGAGGTCCTGGACCAGGGGCATGCACCGGGTCCACATGGCCTCCATCGCGAACCGTCCGCTCTGGCGGGCCGCCTCGAAGACCCGCTCGGTGTCCCTCACCGTGAGCGCGGTCGGCTTCTCCACGACCACGTGCCGACCGGCCCGCAGGGCGGCCACGGCCTGGTCGGCGTGGAAGGGGTGGGTGGAGGAGATGTAGACCACGTCCACCTCCGGGTCCGCGAGCAGCTCGGCGTAGTCGCCGTAGGCGCGCGGCACGCCCAGGTCGTCGGCGAACGCCTGGGCACGGCCCGCGTCGCGGGCGGCCACGGCGACGACCTCGCCCCCCTCTGCGGCCGCCACGGCCTGGGCGAACGCCCGGGCGATGCGTCCTGCGGCCAGCAGGCCCCAGCGGACGGGACGGTCGGTGATCGGGGGGTATGCGGTGCTGCTCGGCTCGCTCACGGGTCCCACCGTAGTCTCGGAGCCATGGAGCGTGCACTGGTCTACGTCCGCGGCCGCGTCCAGGGGGTGGGGTTCCGCTGGTGGACCCGGGCCCGGGCCCTCGAGCTGGGGCTCGTCGGGCACGCCCGCAACCTGCCCGACGGTCGGGTGGAGGTGCAGGCGCAGGGGGAGCGGGACGACGTCGACCGCCTCCTGGAGCTGCTCTCCGAGAAGGTCTCGGTGCGCAGCCGCCCCGGCCGGGTCGACACGGTCACCGTGCAGTGGCACACCCCTCGGGACGGGCTCACCGGCTTCTCCGAACGCTGAGCCTGCCGGGCCCGCGACCGGCACGCGGGTATCGTGACGGCACCACCGCCCGTCGACCGTGAGAAGCCTGCCCGCGTGTACGTCAAGAGCCTGACCCTCAAGGGGTTCAAGTCGTTCGCCTCGACGACCACGTTGCGCCTCGAGCCGGGGATCACCTGCATCGTGGGCCCGAACGGCTCGGGCAAGTCCAACGTCGTCGACGCGCTCGCCTGGGTGATGGGGGAGCAGGGGGCCAAGAGCCTGCGCGGCGGCAAGATGGAGGACGTCATCTTCGCGGGCACCTCGGGCCGTCCGCCGCTGGGACGGGCCGAGGTGTCGATGACGATCGACAACACCGACGGTGCGCTGCCGATCGACTACTCCGAGGTGACGATCACCCGGACGATGTTCCGCAGCGGGGGCTCGGAGTACGCCATCAACGGCACCGGCTGCCGGCTCCTCGACGTCCAGGAGCTGCTCTCCGACTCCGGGATCGGCCGCGAGATGCACGTCATCGTGGGCCAGGGCCAGCTCGACGCCGTGCTGCGGGCCACGCCCGAGGAGCGGCGTGGCTTCATCGAGGAGGCGGCCGGGGTCCTCAAGCACCGCAAGCGCAAGGAGCGCGCCCTGCGCAAGCTGGAGACGATGGAGGGCAACCTGACCCGGCTGGCCGACCTCGTCGCCGAGATCAGGCGCCAGCTGGGACCGCTGGGACGGCAGGCCGAGACGGCGCGGCGGGCCGCCACGATCCAGGCGGAGGTCCGGGACTCCCGGCTGCGGCTGCTGGCCGACGACCTCGTCCAGCTGACGAGCGCCCTGGAGCAGGAGCTGGCCGACGAGGAGGCCCTGCTGCGCCGCCGGGAGGCCGTGCAGCAGCAGGTGGGTGACGCCGAGCGCGAGGTCGCCGGCCTGGAGGAGACCGTCGCGACGGCGGCGCCGGTGCTGCAGCAGGTGCAGGACCGGTGGTACACCCTCTCCTCCCTGCTCGAACGGGTGCGGGCGCTGGCCGAGCTCGCCCGGGAACGGGTCCGCCTGCTCGGCGCCGAGGAGGAGGACCTGCGGGGCGAGGAGACCGGCTCCGGGCGGGGCCGCGACCCCGAGCAGCTGCGGGACCAGGCCCGGCAGGTGCGGGTCGAGGAGGACGCGCTGCTGGCCCGGGTCGCGGAGCTGACCGAGGCGCTCGCCGCCGCCGAGCAGGCCCGGGCGGAGGCCGAGCAGGCCCACGCCCGGGAGCAGGACCGCCTGGCGCGGCTGGCCCGGGCCGCCGCGGACCGGCGGGAGGGGCTGGCCCGGCTCTCCGGCCAGGTGGCCGCGCGCCGCTCCCGGCTCGAAGGAGGTGAGGAGGAGATCGCCCGGCTCACCGCCGCGGCCGCCGCCGCGGTCGAGCGCGCGTCGGCGGCCGAGCAGGAGTATGCCGCCCTCGAGGGCACCGTGCTCGACGTGGAACGGGGGGAGGAGGACCTCGACCAGGCGTTCGAGACGGCGGAGCGGGGACGTGACGAGGCGCGTGCCCAGGTGGACCGCCTGGCCGAGGAGCTGCGGCAGGCCCAGTCCGAGCAGGCCGCGCTGGAGGCCCGGGTCGAGGCCCTCGCGCTCAGCCTGCGCCGGACCGACGGAGCCTCCGCCCTGCTGGCCACCGACGAGGTCACCGGGCTGCTGGGGCCGCTGACCGATCACGTCCAGGTGCAGCCGGGACGCGAGGCCGCGATCGCGGCCGCCCTCGGCTGGGCGGGGGAGGCCCTCGTCGCCGACGGGCACACCACCGCCGCGGAGGCCCTGGCGTGGCTGCGCGCCCAGGACCAGGGGCGGGCAGGCCTGCTCGTGCCCGGCCAGGGGCAGGTCCCCCCGGCCGGGCGGCCCACGCTGCCCGCCGACGCCGTGTGGGCGGTCGACGTCATCGGCCCGGCAGGGGACTCCGTGGGGCTCCTGCCGGCCCTGGCCGCCCTCCTCGACCGGGTCGCCCTGGTCGACGACGCGGACGCCGCGCTGCGGCTCGTCGAGGAGCTGCCCCCGACGACCGCGGTCACCCCGGAGGGGGACGTCTACGGCCCCGGGTGGGTGCGAGGCGGCTCCAGCGCGGCCCCGAGCCTGCTGGAGCTGCAGTCCGCCCTGGACGAGGCCCGGGCGGGGGCCGGCGCGGCGACCGGCCGGGCGGAACGGCTGACCTTCGAGCTCGCGGGCGCCCGGGACCGGCTCTCGGCCGCCGAGGCGGAGGCCGAGGCCGCCCTCGACGCCCTCCACGACTCGGACGCGCGGATGACCGCCGTCGCCGAGCAGCTGGCCCACCTGGGGCAGGTCGTCCGGGCGGCCCGGGTCGAGCACGACCGGCACACCGCCGCCGTGCGGACGGCGGAGGAGGCCCTGGCGACCACCCGGGCCGAGTTGGCCGAGCTGGAGCAGCGACTGGCCGACGCGGAGGCCACCACCGAGGGGCAGCCCGAGGAGCCCGACACGGGGGAGCGTGAGCGGCTGGCCGAGGCGGCCGCCCGGGCCCGCAGCGCCGAGACCGAGGCGCGACTGGCGCTGCGCACGCAGGAGGAGCGGGCCCGGGCCCTCAGCGGCCGCGCGGACGCCCTGGAGGCGGCCGCCCGCAACGAGCTGGCCGCACGCGAGCGGGCCGCCGCCCGTCGCCGCCGCCGGGCCCAGGACCGGGCGACCGCCGACGCCGTCGCCGCGGGAGCGGCATACCTCTCGGGTCGGGTGGAGCACCTGCTCGCCGGGGCCGCCGAGGAGCGCGACCGGATGCGGACGGAGCAGGCCGACCGGGAGCGGTCCCTGGCGCAGGCCAGGGCCAGGGCGCACCAGCTGGTCGGGGACCTGCGTGAGCTGACCGACTCGGTGCACGCCGACGAGATCGCCCGGGCCGAGCAGCGGCTGCGGATCGAGACGCTGCAGGCACGGGCCATGGACGAGCTGGGCGTGGACCCGGCCGTCCTCGTCGACGAGTTCGGCCCCCACCTGCCCGTGCCGGTGCTGGACGACGCCGTCGCGGACGGGGGGAGCGGGCAGGACACGGACGAGGACGCCGGCCCCCGCACGGTCCCGTTCGTGCGGGCCGAGCAGGAGAAGCGCCTGCGGCGGGCCGAGCGTCAGCTCTCCGCCCTGGGGCGGGTCAACCCCCTGGCACTGGAGGAGTTCGCCGCGCTGGAGGAGCGCCACCAGTTCCTCACCGAGCAGGTCGAGGACCTGCGCCGCTCCAAGGCCGACCTGCTCGAGATCGTCAAGGAGGTGGACGAGCGGGTGGAACGGGTCTTCTCCGAGGCCTTCCGGGACACCGCCGCCCAGTTCGAGCGGGTCTTCGCCCGGCTCTTCCCCGGCGGCGAGGGCAGGATCACGCTCACCGACCCCGACGACATGCTGACCACCGGCATCGAGGTGGAGGCGCGTCCGCCCGGCAAGAAGATCAAGCGGCTCTCCCTGCTCTCCGGCGGGGAGCGATCCCTGACCGCAGTGGCCCTGCTCGTCGCGATCTTCAAGGCCCGGCCCAGCCCGTTCTACATCATGGACGAGGTCGAGGCCGCCCTGGACGACACCAACCTCGGACGGCTGATCACCCTCTTCGAGGAGCTGCGCGACTCCAGCCAGCTCATCGTCATCACCCACCAGAAGCGCACCATGGAGGTGGCCGACGCGCTCTACGGGGTGTCCATGCGCGGGGACGGCGTCACGACGGTCGTCAGCCAGCGCGTGCGGGACGTCGCCCCCGCCGGTGCCACCGGTCCGGAGCACGTCGACGCCCCGGCCTGAACGGGTCGCCCCCGACGCAGCACGGCCGTCTCCGGGGACCGCGGGCCGCCGGTTGTGAGACCGGTCACGATCGGCACCCTGCGTGCGGACACGCGCGCCGCCGGTTGGGTCGTCCCGCCCCGTGCACGGCACACTGGGAGACATGTTCGCTCTCGTCCTCGCCATGCTCATGTGCGTCGCCCTCGGCGCCGGGGTCGTCGGCTACGTCATGCTCGAGGCCCGTCGGGAGGGCCGGGGCGAGTTCTGGACGCCCGAGGGCGAGGAGCTGCTCGCCGGTGCGCGGCGCACCGGCCAGAAGGTGGTCACCCGCAGCGAGCAGCTCGCCGGGTCCGCCTCGCAGCGGACCCAGGCCCTCCGGTCCCGGGTCGGCGAGCGCGAGGTCCGCACCGCCCGTCAGGCCCCGGCCCGCGGGTCGTCGGACGGGTCGGACCGCGAGGACGACGACCGCCTGCGTCCCGCCAGCTGACGGTCGGGACCTCGGCGCCGCCCGTCGGTGCCGTTCGGTCGGCGGCCCGGCGTCTGGGAGACTGGCCGGGTGGGACCGATCAATGAGCTCTGGGAGATCCTGACCCTCGTCAGCGTCGTCGTCATCGGCGCGCTCGTCGCGCTGGTGGCGCTGGTCCGTGGCCGCGGGGGAAGGTCCACGACCCTGCCCCGCACGCCGGGGCGTGCGGGCGAGCGGCGCACCGAGGGGGACGTCCTCACCGAGGAGCCGCCCGCCGGCACCGAGGTGGAGGACCGCGGTGGCGGTGTCGCGGTGGAGCCCGGGGCGGGCCCCGCCGCGCCGACCCTCGAACGGCCCGAGTCGGCCCGGGGCCGCCTGCAGCGGCTGCGGGCCCGGCTGGCGAGGTCCAACACGGCCATCGGCAACGCCCTGCTCGCCCTGCTGTCCCGCGGAGGGCTCGGCGAGGAGGACTGGGAGGAGGTCGAGGACACCCTGCTGGCCTCCGACCTGGGCGTGGAGGCCACCGAGGAGCTGGTGGCCTCGCTGCGCCGTCAGGTGGCGGTGGACGGGACCTCGGACCCCGTCCAGGTCAAGCAGTGGCTGCACGACGACCTCCTGGCCCTCGTCGACCCGAGCATGGACCGGCGGATCGCCGCCAGCCGCACGGACGGCCTTCCGGCCGTGATCCTCGTCGTCGGGGTCAACGGCACGGGCAAGACCACCACCGTCGGCAAGCTCGCGCGCGTCCTGGTGGCCGAGGACAAGGACGTGCTCCTGGGGGCGGCCGACACGTTCCGGGCCGCCGCCGCCGACCAGCTGCAGACCTGGGGCGAGCGGGTCGGCGTCCCGGCGGTCCGCTCCGACCAGGAGGGTGCCGACCCCGCCTCGGTGGCCTACGAGGCGACGAAGGCCGGCATCGAGATGGAGTCCGACGTCGTCATCGTCGACACGGCCGGCCGCCTGCACACCAAGCGTGGGCTGATGGACGAGCTCGGCAAGATCAAGCGGGTGGTCGAGAAGCTGGCCCCCGTGGGCGAGGTCCTGCTCGTCCTGGACGCCACGACCGGGCAGAACGGCATGCGCCAGGCCGAGGAGTTCGCCCGGGAGGTGGCCATCACCGGCATCGTGCTGACCAAGATGGACGGCACCGCCAAGGGCGGCATCGTCGTCAACGTCCAGCGCAAGCTCGGCGTCCCCGTCAAGCTCATCGGCCTCGGCGAGGGACCGGACGACCTGGCACCCTTCGACCCGGAGGCCTTCGTCAGCGCCATCGTCGGCTGACGCACCGGCGAGGACCCGCAGCGCAGCGAGGACCGGAGCCGGTGGCGGAGGCCGACCGAGGTGATCGTCGGCTGAGACCCCTCAGGACCGCGAGCCGGCCGGGACCTGCGAGCTGCCCGCCTGGTTGCGGGGGTCGGTCGGGTCCCCGAGCGCCCACCGGACCGCGGCCGTGCCCAGCCGGCCCAGGGGCGCGGCGACGAGTCCCAGCACCAGGTCGTCCGCCCGGCGCAGCGGCCCGGGCAGGTGCAGGTCGAGCATCCCGCGGGCGTACGGCGGCAGCAGCTCCACCGCCCCGGCGGCCAGCATCCAGAAGCCTGGACGCGCCGGCCACGGCAGCGGTGGCTCGGCCAGCAGGAAGCGCGCCACGTCGCGCGCCCCCGCCGTGGTCTGCAGCTCGGGGCGGAAACGGTCGAGCTCGGCCCGCAGCTGCGCCGTCGTCGTCGGCGGGTCGACCACGCCCAGGCGGGCGGCGACGCTCCCGGCCTGGGCGACGTAGCGGTCGGCCTCCGCGGGGGTCAGCGGGCGACGCGCGTAACGCTGGTGGGCGACGAGGAAGCTGTCGATCTCGGCGACGTGCACCCACCGCAGCAGGTGCGGGTCCGTGGCCGCGTACGGCCGCCCGTCCGGGGCCGTCCCGGCGACGGTGGTGTGCACGCGGTTGATCCGCTCGACCACGCGGTCGGCCAGCTCCACGGGGCCGAAGGTCGTCGCCGCGAGGAACTCGCTCGTGCGCTGCAGCCGCCCCCACGGGTCGCCGCGGTAGCCGGAGTGCTCCCCGACGCCGGCCATGGCCAGCGGATGCAGCGACTGCAGCAGCAGCGCCCGGATCCCGCCGACATACATCGCGGCGTGGCCCTGGACCCGGCAGATCGGGTCGTCGGGCGCGAAGCGACGGGGTCCCGGCGCCAGCCAGATCGCCTGCGCACGTCGCTCGGCGTCCGGCCCGGCGACCCGGTCGCGCAGGGCCCTCGCCAGCCGGCGGCGGGCTGGTTCGAGCGCGGAGGGCAGGTGGACCACGCCCCCAGTATGGCGCGGGCCGGGGGCCCGCCTCAGCCGTCCCGTCGGGCGGTGGTCCCCGGGGCCGGTCCGGCCGCACGTATCCTTGCGGGGTGTTCAACTCCCTCTCCGACCGACTGACGCTGACCTTCAAGAACCTCAAGCGCAAGGGCACCGTCACCGAGTCCGACCTCAACGCGACGATCCGGGACATCCGGATCGCGCTGCTGGACGCCGACGTCGCGCTGCCGGTGGTCAAGCAGTTCACGGGGCGGATCCGTGAGCGGGCCCTCGGGACGGAGGTGCACCAGGCGCTCAACCCGGCCCAGCAGGTCGTCAAGATCGTCAACGAGGAGCTGGCCGGGATCCTCGGCGGGCAGACCCGCCGGCTGCGGCTGGCCAAGAACCCCCCGACGGTGATCATGCTGGCCGGGCTGCAGGGCTCGGGCAAGACGACCTTCGCCGGGAAGCTCGGCCGGTGGCTGGCCGACCAGGGGCACACGCCCATGCTCGTGGCCGCCGACCTGCAGCGCCCCAACGCCGTCACCCAGCTCGAGGTCGTCGGGCAGCGGGCCGGGGTCCCGGTGTTCGCCCCGGAGCGGGGCAACGTCCACGGCCACGACGCCGCGCTGGCGAGCGGGGAGGGGACCCGCTCCTTCGGGGACCCCGTCGACGTGGCGGTGGACGGCGTCGAGGAGGCCCGGCGCAAGGGCAACGACGTCGTCATCATCGACACCGCGGGGCGTCTGTCCATCGACGTCGACCTCATGCGTCAGGCCAGCGACATCCGGATCGAGACCAACGCCCACGAGGTGCTGTTCGTCATCGACGCGATGATCGGCCAGGCCGCGGTCGAGACGGCCAAGGCCTTCTCCGACGGCGTCGGCATCACCGGGTCCGTGCTGACCAAGCTCGACGGCGACGCCCGGGGTGGCGCGGCCCTGTCGGTCGCGACCGTGACCGGGCAGCCGATCCTGTTCGCCTCCACCGGTGAGGGCGTCAAGGACATCGAGCTGTTCCACCCCGACCGGATGGCCTCGCGCATCCTCGACATGGGGGACGTGCTCACCCTCATCGAGCAGGCCGAGCGCGCCTTCGACCAGGTCCAGGCCAAGGAGATGACGCGCAAGTTCCTCTCCGACGAGGACTTCACGTTCGACGACTTCCTGGACCAGATGGCCGCCATCAAGCGCATGGGCTCGCTCAAGCAGATGCTCGGCATGATGCCGGGCATGCAGGGCATGCGGGCCCAGCTCGACTCCCTCGACGAGCGCGAGTTCGACCGGGTCGAGGCGATGGTGCGGTCGATGACCCCGTTCGAGCGCAACCACCCCAAGCAGATCAACGGCTCCCGCCGGGCCCGGATCGCCCGCGGTTCGGGCACCTCGGTCTCGGAGGTCAACCAGCTGCTGGAGCGCTTCGGCGAGGCGCAGAAGATGATGCGTCAGCTCAAGAAGGGCGGCGGCATCCCCGGGATGCCCGGCATGCCGGGAGCGGGCGGACCCGGTGGGGGCAAGCGAGGCAAGCCGGCCCCGAAGAAGAAGGGCAAGTCCGGCAACCCGGCCAAGCGGGCCCAGCAGGAGCAGGAGGCGGCCCGGAAGGCGCAGGAGGCCCGGACGGCGTCGTTCGAGAACGCCTTCGGCGCCGGCGCACCGGGCCAGGGCGAGGGGCAGGCCGACCCCTCCGCCGGCGACCTCGCGGGGCTCAAGCTTCCTCCCGGCTTCGAGAAGTTCCTGGACGGGGGCAAGAAGTAGCCGGGGAACAGTCCGACTCCTCATATCGTTGACGGTTCAACCAACGATGGAGGAGGACCCGGGATGACCGTGGAGCTGGGGCTGGACACCTTCGGCGACGTCAGCGTGCGCGAGGACGGCACGCCCGAGACGGCGGCGCAGGTGCTGCGCCACGTCGTCGAGCAGGGGGTGCTGGCCGACGAGGTCGGGGTCGACGCCCTCGGGGTGGGCGAGCACCACCGGCCGGACTTCGCGGTGAGCGCCCCGGACGTGGTGCTGGCCGGCCTGGCGACCAGGACCACGCGGATCCGCCTCGGCTCGGCGGTGACCGTGCTCAGCTCCGACGACCCGATCCGGGTCTTCGAACGGTTCTCCACGATCGACGCCCTGTCCGGCGGGCGCGCCGAGGTCGTCCTGGGGCGGGGCTCGTTCACCGAGTCGTTCCCGCTGTTCGGGTACGACCTGCGGGACTACGAGACGCTGTTCAGCGAGAAGCTCGACCTGTTCAGCCGCCTCCTCGAGGAGCGGCCGGTGAGCTGGGAGGGCACGACCCGCCCGCCCCTGGTGCAGCAGGAGGTCTGGCCCCGCACCGGGTCCGGCCGGCTGGCCACCTGGATCGCGGTGGGCGGCTCGCCGCAGAGCGTCGTCCGGGCCGCCTCCTACCGGCTCCCGCTCATGCTGGCGGTCATCGGCGGACCCGCCGAGCGGTTCGCTCCCTTCGCCGACCTCTACCGACGCCTCCTCGCCGACGGCGGAGGCCCCGTCCTGCCGGTCGCGGTGCACTCGCCCGGCCACGTCGCCGAGACCGACGAGCTGGCCGCGACGCAGCTCTACCCGCACTTCAAGGCCAACCGTGACCGCATCGGGGCCGAGCGCGGGTGGGGCCCGCTGACCCCGCAGGACTACCGCGCGGAGATCGCGCAGGGCGCGCTCTACGTCGGTTCCCCGGAGACGGTCGCCCGCAAGATCGCCGCGACCGTCCGGTCCCTGGGCCTGTCGAGGTTCGACCTCAAGTACGCCAACGGACCGATGCCGCACGGGCAGCTGATGCGCTCCATCGAGCTCTACGGCACCCAGGTCGCGCCCAGGGTCCGCGAGCTCCTCGCGAACGGCTGAGCGCTCCGTCCCACCGGCGGGGTGTCGGTGCGCCGTGCCAGGGTGCTGGTATGTCGTTCCCGCGCTGCTCGATCATCCCGCCCCACGTGCTGCAACGGCTCCTGGCGGCCGAGCCCGGGATGCGACCGGCCGTGGAGTTCACCCTGCGGGACAGCACGCAGGTCCGCCACCGGCGCGAGGTCCTGGCCACCCGGTGGCCCGGGGGGCACCCCCCGGCCAGTCAGGGCATCATCACCAGCCCGCTGCAGCAACGGGCTGCGCCCACCGCGCCGGCCACCGACGCCGTTCCCGCCGGGGTGCCCGCGGCGGCGACGCCCCGACGGTCCGTGCACGACGCGGGGCACGGCACGTCCCTGCCCGGGACGCTCGTGCGGTCCGAGGGTGAGGACCCCTCCGGGGACGTCTCGGTGGACGAGGCCTACGACGGCCTGGGCGCGACCTGGCAGCTCCTCGCCGACGTCTACGACCGGGACTCCCTGGACGGCCGCGGCCTGCCGCTCGTGGCCACCGTGCACTACGCGCGCGACTACGACAACGCCTTCTGGGACGGTCGGCAGATGGTCTTCGGCGACGGCGACGGGGTCTACTTCGACCGGTTCACCCGCAGCGTCGACGTCGTCGCCCACGAGCTGGCCCACGGGCTCACGCAGTACACCGCCGGTCTGACCTACGTGGGCCAGCCGGGCGCGCTCAACGAGTCCGCCTCCGACGTGTGGGGCTCGCTGGTCCGGCAGTGGGTGCGGGGTCAGACGGTGGACGAGGCGGACTGGCTCATCGGCGCCGAGCTGTTCACCGACCGGGTCCAGGGGGTGGCGCTGCGGTCGATGGCCGCACCGGGCAGCGCCTACGACGACCCGGTCCTGGGCCGCGACCCGCAGCCGGCGCACATGGACGACTACGTCGTGCTGCCGCACGACGCCGACAACGACAACGGGGGCGTGCACATCAACTCGGGGATCCCCAACAAGGCGTTCCACCTGTTCGCCACCGCCCTGGGTGGACACGTCTGGGAACGGGCGGGGCAGGTCTGGTACGACACCATGACGACGCGTGGCCTCGTGCCGCGCGACGTCGACTTCGTCCGGTTCGCGGACGCGACCCTCGCCGCGGCCCGGCGGCGCTACGGCGGCACGGGCGAGGGCGAGGAGGTGACGCGGGCCCTGCGGGCCGCGTGGGCAGGCGTGGGGGTGCCGGTCGGATGACCCGACGGTTCACCCGCGCCGAGCTGGAGGGCTTCCGGGACGCCGAGGTCCCCGACCTGCTGCCGCCCGACGGCCGTGTCCGGCTGCTCTTCGTGGGCATCAACCCGGGGCTGTGGACCGCGGCCACGCAGACGCACTTCGCCCACCCCGGCAACCGGTTCTACCCGGCGCTGCACCGGGCGGGGATCCTGCCCGGGCCGGTCGACCCCGCCGCCGGCCTGGACGACGCCCAGCGCAAGACCCTGCTCCGTCGAGGGCTGGGGATCACCAACCTCGTCCGCCGCGCCACCGCCCGGGCCGACGAGCTGACGGCGTCTGAGCTGAGGGAGGGCGGCGCCCGGCTCCGTGCCCTCGTCCGGCGCGCGCCGCCCGTCGTCGTGGCGGTCGCGGGCATCACCGCCTACCGGACCGCCTTCGGCGAACGTCGGGCGGTTGTGGGCCGGCAGCCGGAGGACCTCGAGGGGGCGCAGCTGTGGGTGGTGCCCAACCCCAGCGGGCTCAACGCCCACGAGACGGTGGACACCCTCGCCACCGCCTACGCACGGGCCGCCCGGGCCGCGGGGGTCCTCCCCGCCTAGACCGCGGGCCGCAGGCGCGACGGCTTCCACAGCTGCTCGCTGCCCAGCGGTACGAACCCGTGCCGCAGGAAGAACCGCAGCGAGCGGGCGTTGCCCGGCGTGACGGAGGCCACGAGGACCTCCCCGGCGGGCAGCCGGCCGAGGATGCCCTCCAGGAGGACGTCGGCATCACCGCCCTGCGCCTGGATGCCGACCTCGGGCAGCCCGCCGATCCCCAGGGACAGGGTCGCCAGCGCCGTGCTCGCGGGGTCCGGAAGTCCGTAGACGTCCACCTGGTCGCGCCACTCGCCCGCATGGACGGCCCGGTCGGTCTCGGCGAGGTCGGGCCGGTGCACCAGGGGACCGCCCCGACCCGTGCCCCGGCCCACCAGGAGCACGTCGAGCACGTTGATCGGCCCGTCGCCGGCCAGGGCGACGGCGACGCGAGGGTCGTGCGCACCGCCGAACCCGTGGACGCCCAGGGCGGCCAGCTGACCGTCGGTGACGTGCTCGTCCACCACCATCACCGCGTGGCCGGTGAGGGCGACCGCGGCCTCGACCCCCGGCACCCAGGGCGCCGACCGGGAGAAGCCGCCGTCCGCCGCCGGGAAGCGACCCTCCGCCGCGTCGCGGATCAGCTCCCCCAGGTCGACCCGCGGGACCTCCAGGGAGGCACGGGAGGGCGGCGGCTGGGCGGGCTGGTGGGGTCCGGGCACGAGGGTCCAGTCTACCCGGGCCGGGTGCACCGATAGCCTGACCGCACGGCATACCCGCGAGGAGGCGAGGCGCAGATGAGTTCACCGGTGCTGCACGTCAAGGGCCAGGTCCTGGTCGGACCCGAGGAGGTGCTGGACGAGGTCTGGGTGGTCGACGGGCGGTTCAGCCTGAGCGCGCCCACCGGCGGCGACGTGGAGACGGTGCACGGGTATGCCGTCCCCGGGCTCGTCGACGCGCACTGCCACGTCGGGCTCGAGGCGCACGGCGCCGTGGACGATGCCCGCGCCGAGGAGCACGCGCTCGCGGAGAGGGACGCCGGGGCCCTGCTGCTGCGGGACGCCGGCAGCCCGGCCGACACGCGGTGGGTCCAGGAGCGCGAGGACCTGCCGCGCCTGATCCGTGCGGGCCGGCACATCGCGCGCACCAGGCGCTACCTGAGGAACTTCGCCTGGGAGATCGAGCCCGAGGACCTGGTCGAGTACGTGCGGCAGGAGGCCCGCAACGGCGACGGGTGGGTCAAGTTGGTCGGCGACTGGATCGACCGCGAGACGGGCGACCTCGGCGTGTGCTGGCCGGTCGACGTCCTGACGGAGGCGATCGCCGCCGCCCACGAGGAGGGGGCACGCGTCACGGCGCACTGCTTCGGGGAGCAGTCCCTCGTCGACTTCGCCGCGGCCGGGACCGACTGCATCGAGCACGCGACGGGTCTGACCGACGAGACGATCGAGACCTTCGCCCGGCAGCAGATCGCGATCGTCCCGACCCTGGTCAACATCGACAACTTCCCGGCGTTCGCCGAGGCGGGACGGGGCAAGTTCCCGACCTACGCCGACCACATGATGGACCTCTACGAGCGACGCTTCGAGACGGTCGCCAAGGCCCGGGAGGCGGACATTCCCGTCTACGTGGGCACCGACGCCGGCGGGCAGCTGCCCCACGGGCTGGTGGCCCAGGAGGTGGAGGCGCTGACCCGGACCGGGATGACCGCCCTCGAGGCCATCGGGGCGGCCACCTGGTCCGCCCGCGCCTGGCTGGGGCGCCCGGGCATCGAGGAGGGCGAGTCGGCCGACCTGGTCGTCTACCGCGAGGACCCGCGTGCGGACGTGCGCACGATGGCCGCGCCGGACAAGGTCATCCTGCGGGGCGTGAGCCACCGGCACTCCGGCGCACGCGGCTGACCGGCCCGACGCCGCCGGTCGCCCCGGTCGTCCTCAGGCGGCCGACCCGCCCTCGAGCGACCCGGCGGACCGGGAGACCGTGAGCAGGACCTCGTAGGCCTGCACGGACAGGAACGCCGGCGGCTCCTCGGCGACGACGGCGTCCCGCAGGAGCCGCACGGCGTGCTGGAGCAGGTCCTCCCGGGCCCCCCGCCGCCGGATCAGCGCGACCTCGTCCTCCAGCACGCGGTCCAGCAGACGGGTCGACATCGTCGGTCCCTCGGCGAACCGGGTCTCGTGGGCGAGCCACTGCCACAGCTGCATACGGGCCAGCTCGACGGTGCCGAAGTCCTCGATGTGGCCGGCGATCACGGCGGTGCCCTCACCCGCGAGCCACCCGGTCAGGTACGTCAACGACGAGCGCAGCGCCGTCCGCATGCCGGTGAGCGTGGCCGTGCCGGGCAGGGCGCTGACGTCGCGCAGGGCCTCGGGGTCCACGACCACCTGGGGCTCGTCCTCCCCCTGCGCCCGCCACCGGCCGGTCGCGTCCGCGCCCGCCAGACGGTCCCTGTCCTCGAACGGCGCCCGGGCCACCGGCACGAGGGCCGGGTGGAGGGTCCAGGCGCCGTCGAAGCCCTGCTTGGCCTCGCGGGCCTTGTCCCGGTGGACCCGGGCGTGGGTCATCGCGACCGACTCGTCGAACGGACCGCTGGCGGCCAGCGCGATGGGGCCGCCGATGGCCTGCACGCCCCGCCGGTGGCAGGTGCGGACGATGACCTCGGTGTAGGTCCGCAGGAAGCGGGTGTTCATCGTGAACGCGTCCCGGTCGGGCAGGGTGTGGTCCGGGCGGTGGCCGTAGGTGCGCAGGTGGGAGAAGACGTAGTCCCACCGGCCGGCGGCCAGCCCGGTGACCCGGTGGCGCAGCGCGTGCAGGATCTCCTCGAGCTGGTAGACCGCCTGCACGGTCTCCACCAGCACGCTGACCCGCGTGCACCCTGGGGGCAGCCCGAGGGCCTCCTCGCTGCGGGTCAGCAGGTCGTCCCACCAGGCGGCCTCCTCGCCCGTCTCCAGCTTGGGCAGGTAGAGGTAGGGGCCGGTGCCGTTGTCCAGCAGGCCCTGCCCGCACCGGGCGAGGAAGGTGACCACGTCGGCGACGGGTGCGCTCACCGGCTCGTCGTCCACCAGCAGGTGCGCCTCGGGCAGGTGCAGGCCGCGCGGGCGGACCATGAGGGTCGGCACCCTCGGCTCGGGGTCGCCGGCGCGGGAGCCGGCCACCTCGGCGATGACCTGGTGGGCGGCGGTCAGCCGGGCCGGGGTGGGGACCAGCATGTCCTCCAGGTCGGCCACCCAGACGTCGGTACCGGCACCCAGGGCCCCCTTGGCGGCCTCGGCGGTGGCGGGCGTGGCCAGCTCGACGAGGCGGTAGGTCAGGTCGGGCGGAGGGGGGGAGACCCGCCAGGTGGAGTCCTCCCGCACGGCCCGTGTCGCCTCGTCCAGCGCCAGGTCCTCCCCGGCCTGCACCCGCCGGCTGAGGTCCTTGCGGGTCCTCATCAGACGCAGCCGCTCGGGCCGGGTCGAGCGCTCCACGGCGGCCAGCGCCGTCAGTCCGTCGTCGTCCAGCAGGTCGGTGAGGTAGCTGTCCATCGTGCTGTCCTTGCCTCCGGGGCGGTTCTGCGGTCGGGGACGGTGGGCACCGGCCCGTCGAGGTCACGACGGTCCGGCGTGGCCCCGCGGGACGGCGGCACCCGGTGGCCGGCGACGAGGTCGCCGTCGGCCACCGGGTGCACCGTGGTGGGGTCGCTCAGTGTTGGAACTGCTCGGTCTCGGTGGAGCCCGACAGCGCCGTGGTCGAGGACTCCGGGTTGACCGCGGTGCTCACAGCGTCAAAGTACCCGGTGCCGACCTCGGACTGGTGACGCACGGCGGTGTAGCCCCGCTCGGCGTCGGCGAACTCGGCCTCCTGCAGCTCCACGTAGGCGCTCATCCCGGTCCGGGCATAGCCGTGGGCCAGGTGGAACATCCCGTGGTTGAGCGAGTGGAAGCCCGCCAGGGTGATGAACTGGAAGGCGTAGCCCAGCTCGCCCAGCTTGTCCTGGAACTCGGCGATCTCGGTGTCGGACAGGGCGGCCTTCCAGTTGAAGGAGGGCGAGCAGTTGTAGGCCAGCTTCTGGTTCGGGAACTCCTTGTGCAGCTCCTCGGCGAACTCCCGCGCCAGGCCCAGGTCGGGCGTGCCGGTCTCGACCCAGATCAGGTCGGCGTAGGGGGCGTAGGCCTTGGCCCGGGCCAGCACCGGCTCGATGCCGTTGCGCACGCGGTAGAACCCCTCGGAGGTGCGCTCCCCGGTGATGAACGGCTGGTCGACCTCGTCCACGTCGCTGGTCAGCAGGTCGGCGGCGAGGGCGTCGGTGCGGGCGATGACGACGCTGGGCACGTCCAGGACGTCGGCGGCCAGGCGGGCCGAGTTGAGGGTGCGCACGTGCTGGGAGGTCGGCACGAGGACCTTGCCGCCCAGGTGACCGCACTTCTTCTCGGAGGCGAGCTGGTCCTCCCAGTGCACGCCGGCGGCGCCGGCGGCGATCATCGACTTCATCAGCTCGAAGACGTTGAGGGGGCCGCCGAAACCGGCCTCGGCGTCGGCCACGATCGGCACGAAGTAGTCGGTGTCGGTCTCGCCGTCCATCCAGGCGATCTGGTCGGCCCGCTTGAGCGCGTTGTTGATCCGGCGCACGACGGCCGGCACCGAGTTGGCCGGGTACAGGCTCTGGTCGGGGTAGGTCTCGCCGGCCAGGTTGGCGTCGGCGGCCACCTGCCAGCCGGAGAGGTAGATCGCCTCGAGGCCGCCCTTGACCATCTGGACCGCCTGGTTGCCTGTCAGCGCGCCGAGCGCCCGGGTGAACGGCTTGGTCTCCAGGGCCTCCCACAGACGCTCGGCGCCACGGCGGGCCAGGGTGTGCTCCTCCACGACCGACCCGCGCAGCCGGACCACGTCCTCGGCCGAGTAGCGCCGCTGGACGTCGGCCCACCGGGGGTCGGAGGCCCACTGCTGCTCGAGCTCGACGGCCATCTCGGCCGGGGAGAGGCGGGTGTCGTTCGTCCGGGTGGTGGTGGTCATCGTTGAACCCCTGTCTGTCGTGGTGATCGGTCCGTGTTGACAACTGTGCCGCACCACTGGCCCCGCTGCACCCCCGAGGTGGTGTGAACTTTCGCACTTCTTTCGCTATCGTGCACAGATGACTACCGTGCACGAGCGGGTGCTGCCGTTCACCCCGTCCGCCCGGCTGGAGGGGACCGCGGACGGGTCCACGGCCGGCTCGGGGGATCCCGTGGCCCTCGGCCGACGCCTGCGCCACCACCGGCGGGAGGCCGGCCTGACCCTCGCCGCGCTGGCCGGGCGCACCGGGCTGTCGGCCTCGGCCCTGTCCCTGATCGAGAACGGTCGGCGCGAGGCCCGGGTGTCGACCCTCACGGCGCTGGCGCAGGCCCTCGGGGTCGAGGCCGACCAGCTGCTGGCCGGAGCGCCCCCCAGCAGGCGGGCGGCCCTCGAGGTGCGGTGGGAGCGGGCCCAGCGCTCGCCGGGCTTCGAGAGCCTGGGCATCCCCGAGGTGCGGGTCGGCCCGGGACTGCCGGACGACGCCCTGGAGGCGCTGGTGGGGATGTACGAGACGGTGGTCGGCCTGCAGCACCACCGGACGGCCACGCCCGAGTACGCGCGGGCCGCGAACGCCGAGCTGCGTCGGCTCATGCGGGAGGCGGACAACTACTTCCCCCTCATCGAGGAGCGGGCCGCCGAGCTGGCGGCGGTGGTCGACCACACCCACGGCCCCGTCACCCGGGAGGCGGTCAACCGCATCGCCCGGCACGTCGGCTTCACCATCGAGCCGGTCACCGACCTGCCGTCCTCCACCCGCACCGTGACCGACCTGGAGCACCGGCGCATCTACGTCCCCGTCCGTGGCGGCCACGACCTCCGGGCGACCGCGCTGCAGGCGCTGGGCCACACCGTGCTGGGGCACGAGCCCCCGCGCGACTACGCGGAGTTCCTCGCCCAACGGGTGGAGATCAACTACTTCGCCGCCGCGGTCCTGCTCCCGCGCTCCAGCGCGGTGCCGTTCCTGCAGCGGGCCAAGCAGGACCGCGACATCGCCCTCGAGGACCTTCGGGACGCCTACGGGGTCTCGTTCGAGACGGCGGCCCACCGGTTCTGCAACCTGGCCACCCGCCACCTGGACCTGCGGGTGCACTTCATGCGGACCAGCGCCGACGGGGTGGTCTACAAGGCGTACGAGAACGACGGGATCCGCTTCCCGATGGACGCCTCGGGCGCCATCGAGGGTGCCCGGGTGTGCCGGTCCTGGACCGCCCGCGTGGTCTTCGAGCAGCCGACGGGGGAGGTGTACCACCAGTACACCGACACCGGTCGCGGCACGTTCTGGTGCACGGCCGTGGCGGAGCAGACCCCTGCCGGCCGGTTCTCCGTTGCCGTCGGCGTGCCCTTCGACCAGGTGCGCTGGATGCGTGGCCGGGACACCACCCAGCGGCGGGTGTCGGGGTGTCCCGACCCGCGCTGCTGCACCCAGCCACCGCCGGAGCTCGCCCGGCGCTGGCAGGGCAAGGTGTGGCCCAGCGCCCGGGCCCACTCGCACCTGCTGGCGGTCATGCCTCCCGGCGTCTTCCCGGGGGTCGACGACACCGAGGTCCTCGGGTTCGTCGCCGAGCACGCCCGGCAGTGAGGTCCCGCCGGGCGGTTGGGGAAGACGTCGGTGTCTGGCACAATGGACCGCTGTACCCGTCCGGTCGCCCCGGCTGGACCGGACGCCTACACACCGGGCCACGACTCCCCGCAGTCATTCCCCTGCGGTCTCGCCGTGCCCACAACCCAGAACAGGAGACACCCCACACGTGGCTGTCAAGATCCGCCTGAAGCGCATGGGCAAGATCCGTGCACCGTACTACCGCGTCGTCGTCATGGACTCGCGCACCAAGCGCGACGGCCGTGCGATCGAGGAGATCGGCAAGTACCACCCCACCGAGGAGCCCTCGCTCATCGACATCGACTCCGAGCGGGTGCAGTACTGGCTCGGCGTCGGCGCCCAGCCGACCGAGCAGGTCGCCGCCCTGCTCCGGGTGACCGGTGACTGGCAGCGGTACAAGGGTGAGCCCGGCGCGGAGGGCACCCTGAAGGTCAAGGAGCCCCGGCCCGACAAGAAGGCCCTGTACGAGGCGGCCCTCGCGGCCGCCGACCAGGACGACGCCGACGCCCCGGCCACCAAGCGCCGCAGCAAGAAGGACAAGGCCGAGGAGCCCAAGGCCGACGAGGCGAAGGCCGAGGAGCCCAAGGCCGAGGAGACCGCGCCCGCCGCGGACACCGACTCCTCGGCGGCGTCCACCTCCGGCGACGAGGCGGCCGAGCAGACCGAGCAGGCCTGACCGTGCTCGAGGAGGCGCTGGAGCACCTGGTCAAGGGCATCGTGGACCACGACGGCGACGTGACCGTCCGGACCCGCGGCGCCCGGCAGGGGGACATCCTCGAGGTCCGCGTGCACCCGGACGACCTCGGCCGCGTCATCGGCCGCCGAGGTCGCACCGCCAGCGCGCTGCGCACGGTGGTGGGCGCCCTGGCCGGCGGTCAGAAGGTCCGGGTCGACATCGTCGACACCGACCGTCAGCGCTGAGCCCACGCCCGCTCCAGCACGGCCCGCCCGGCGCACCCGCGCCCGGCGGGCCGTGCTGCGTCCGGCCCCACCCCATACCCTGCAGTTCCCCCACAAGGGAGGTAGCCCATGGTCCAGGACCGGCCGGAGATCGTCGCCGCACGCGTCGGGAGGCCGCACGGCCTCCGCGGGGAGGTCACCGTCCAGGTGCACACCGACGAGCCCGGACGGCGCTTCGTGCCGGGGGCCGAGTTCGCCACCGACCCCGTCGAGGCCGGTCCGCTGCGGGTGCGGTCGGTGCGGGTCCACCAGGGCATCTACCTCCTCGGGTTCGAGGGGCACCCCGACCGCACCGCCGCCGAGGCGCTGCGGGGCACCCGCCTGCTCGTTCCCGACGAGGACGCCGGGGACGACGAGGCCTGGCGCGAGGAGGAGCTGCTCGGCCTGGCCGTCGTGCTGCCGGACGGGACCCCCCTCGGCACCGTGACCGCCCTCCACCTGCGGCCCGCCCAGGACCTGCTCGAGGTCGACACCGGGAGCGGCAGCGTGCTCGTGCCCTTCGTCGAGGAGCTGGTCCCGGAGATCGACGAGGAGGCCGGGAGGGTCGTGGTCGACCCGCCGCCGGGCCTGCTCGAGCTGGGGGAGGGGAGGTGACCCTCCGGATCGACGTGGTGACGATCTTCCCCGACTACCTCGCGCCGCTGGACCTCTCGCTCATCGGCCGCGCCCGGCGCGACGGCCTGGTCGAGGTGCACGTCCACGACCTGCGGACGTGGACGCACGACCGGCACCGGACGGTCGACGACACCCCTTACGGCGGTGGCGCGGGCATGGTGATGCGGCCGGAGCCCTGGGGGGAGGCGCTGGACGAGATCTGCTCCGCCGTGCCCGGCCGGACCCCCCGGATCGTGGTCCCCGGTCCCGGCGGGGAGCCGTTCACCCAGGCCGAGGCCCGGCGGATGGCGTCGGAGGAGGACTGGCTCGTCTTCGCCTGCGGCCGCTACGAGGGCATCGACGAACGGGTCTACGAGGAGTTCGCCGGGCGCTACCCCCTGTCGGTCCTCAGCCTGGGCGACTACGTGCTCAACGGGGGCGAGGTGGCCGCGCTGGCGATGACCGAGGCGGTCGTCCGACTGGTCCCGGGGGTCGTGGGCAACGAGGCCTCCCTCGTCGAGGAGTCCCACGAGGACGGTCTCCTGGAGTACCCGGTCTACACCAAGCCGCCCGTGTGGCGGGGGCGTGAGGTCCCGGCCGTGCTGCTCTCCGGGCACCACGGGCAGATCGCCCGGTGGCGCCACGAGCGGCGGGTCGAGCGCACCGCGCAGCGCCGGCCGGACATGCTGGACCGCCGCGCCGCCGGCGACGGGCCTCAGCGGCCGACGATCTCCGCCTCGGAGTAGCCCTGCAGGTACAGCAGCGCCGTGAGGTCCCCGTGGTCGACCCGGACGTCGCACTGCTCGGCCACGACCGGCTTGGCGTGCAGCGCCACCCCGGTGCCGGCCAGCCCCAGCATCCCCAGGTCGTTGGCCCCGTCGCCCACGGCGATCGCGTCCCGGGGTCGCAGCCCGAGCCCGGCCGTGATCTCCCGGAGCGCCGCGACCTTGGCCTCCGCGCCGAGGATCGGCTCCTCCACCTCGCCGGTGAAGACCCCGTCCTGCTCCTGCAGCACGTTGGCGCGGTGCTCGTCGAACCCCACCCGTGCCGCCACCTCGGCGGTGAACGGGACGAAGCCCCCCGAGACCAGGGCCGTACGGGCCCCGTGGGCGCGCATGGTGGCGACCAGCTCGCGGGCCCCGGGGGTCAGCGTGATCCGTTCGGTCAGGACGGTCTCCACGACCGAGGTGGGCAGGCCCGCCAGCAGCGCGACCCGGGCCCGCAGGGCCTGGGCGAAGTCCAGCTCGCCGTTCATCGCGGCCGCGGTGATCGCGGCCACCTCCTGCCCCACCCCCGCGTGCGCGGCCAGCTCGTCGACGCACTCCTGCTGGACGATCGTGGAGTCCATGTCGGCGAGCAGCACCCGACGCCGCACGACCTGCGGCTGGACCACCGCGTCCACGCCCCGGTCCGACCAGGCCGCGCGCAGGTCGCGGAGCTCGTCGTCCCCGACGCGGCCCGCGAGCGGGACCTGCACCGCCACCCCGGTGGCCAGCCACCGGGGCTCCCCGGGGTCCCACGCCACCGGCAGCCCCTCCGCCGCGGTGCGGGGGAGGCGGGTGCGGGCGGGGTCGGTGAGGAGCGTCAGCACGGGCACGCGCCGATCGTAGGCCGACGGTGACGGACTTGGACGCCCGGCCGGGGTCTGGCAGACTTGACCCTTGCGTCCCGGTCCGGTTCGCCGAAAGCCTCGCGCCCCTGCCACAGGGGGAGCCGCGCGGGGGACCCGGCCCGCGCGACACCCACCGACACCGTCCGTGCCGGCCCCCGGGCCCGGCGGACCAGAGTGCCGTGGCCGACCTGTGGCGGCCATGAGCAGCAGGAGACGAACCATGCACCAGCTCGACGACGTCAACGCCGCCAGCCTGCGGACCGACCTGCCCGACTTCCGGGCGGGCGACACCATCGACGTCCACGTCCGGGTCATCGAGGGCACCCGCTCCCGGATCCAGGTCTTCAAGGGCGTCGTGATCCGCCGCCACGGTTCCGGGGTGGGCGAGACCTACACCGTCCGCAAGGTCTCCTTCGGCGTCGGCGTGGAGCGCACCTTCCCGCTGCACTCGCCGAACGTGGAGAAGATCGAGGTCGTCAGCCGTGGCGTCGTCCGGCGCGCCAAGCTCTACTACCTGCGCGACCTGCGCGGCAAGGCCGCCAAGATCCGCGAGCGTCGCGAGTCCGGCCCCGCGCCGAAGAGCGCCGCGAAGGCCGCCGCCACGGCCCAGAAGGCCGACGAGCAGGCCTGACCCGCCCGCGCACCGCATACCCGATCCCCCGCCCGGCACCGACCGGCGGGGGATCGGCGCTCTCCCAGCCCGGCGGGTTAGGGTCGTCCCGGCCCCGCCGCCCCGGTGCCACGGGGGAGGATCCCCGCCGACGAGATGAGGACCACGCAGGTGAGCGACCGCACCAGCCACGACGCGCAGCCGCACGCCGCCGGGGCCGGGCCCTCCCGCACCGGCGGGTTCTGGCACGGCGTGCGCGAGGTCGTCCTCATCGCGGTGACGGCCCTGGTCATCTCCTTCGTGGTCAAGACCTTCATCGCCCAGGCCTTCTACATCCCCTCCGGGAGCATGGAGGACACGCTCGCCGTCGGGGACCGGGTCATGGTGAGCAAGATCCAGGCGGGCCCCCTGGCCGTGGACCGGGGCGACATCGTCGTCTTCGAGGACCCGGGAGGCTGGCTGGGCCCGATGCCCCGGACCGAGCGCGGACCGGTCGTCGAGACCGTCCTCGACGTGCTGCGGTTCGTGGGGGTCGCCCCCGCCGACGAGGGCAACCACCTCATCAAGCGGGTGGTCGGGACCCCGGGGGACGAGGTCGTCTGCTGCGACGACCAGGACCGGATCACCGTCAACGGGCAGGCCCTCGAGGAGGACTACCTCTTCCCGGGGGACGTGCCCAGCACCACCCCGTTCCAGGTGACCGTTCCCGAGGACCATGTCTGGCTCATGGGCGACCACCGCTCCAACTCCCGGGACTCCCGGGCGCACGACGGCGGTACCGGTGAGGGCGCGGTCCCCCTGGACCACGTGGTCGGGCAGGCGTTCGTGCTGCTCTACCCCTTCGACCACGCCACCTGGTTCACCGTCCCCGACACCTACGCCGACGTCCCGGAGCCGGAGGGGCGATGACGTCCACGACGGCCCGACCCCGCCGGGGTGCCGGCACCTCGGGACGACCGAGCCTGCGCGTGGAGCGGTCCCTGCACCGGGAGGGGTATGCCGTGCTCGCGGGCATGGACGAGGTCGGACGCGGGGCGCTGGCCGGGCCGGTCACGGTCGGGGTCGTGGCCGTCGACCCGCACTGCCGCAGCGCGCCTCCCGGGGTGCGCGACTCCAAGCTGCTGACCCCGGCGGCCCGGGAACGGCTGGTCCCGGCCATCCGGCGGTGGTGCGTGGCCTGGGGGGTGGGCCACGCCACCGCCCAGGAGATCGACGCCGTGGGCATCATGTCGGCGCTGCGGCTGGCCGGCGAGCGGGCGCTGGCCCAGCTGCTCACCGGTGTCGACCTCGTCCTGCTGGACGGCAGCCACGACTGGCTCACCGACCCCGGCCGGGACGGGCTGCTCGGCCTGCTGGACGACCGGCCCGCGCCGCCGCCGGTGCGCACGATGGTCAAGGCCGACCTGCGCTGCTCCTCGGTGGCCGCGGCGTCGGTCCTGGCCAAGGTGGAGCGGGACGCGATGATGGTGCAGATGGCCGAGGAGCACCCCGCCTACGGGTGGGACCACAACAAGGGCTACGCCGCCCGCGACCACCAGGAGGCGCTGCGGCTCCTGGGGCCGTGCGCGCAGCACCGCCGCACCTGGCGGCTGGCCGGCTCGGACCTGGACGAAGGGAGTGCGCGATGAGCGCGGAGGACCTGGAGAAGTACGAGACCGACATGGAGCTGGCGCTCTACCGCGAGTACCGCGACGTCGTCGGGCTGTTCTCGCACGTCGTCGAGACCGAGCGGCGGTTCTACCTGGCCAACGAGGTGGACGTGCAGGTGCGTACCGGCGGCGGGGAGACCTGGTTCGAGGTGACGATGGCCGACGCCTGGGTGTGGGACGTGTACCGCCCGGCCCGTTTCGTCAAGCAGGCCCGGGTCATCACCTTCAAGGACGTCAACGTCGAGGAGCTGGCCAAGTCCGACCTCGAGGTGCCCAAGGAGCCCCCCTTCGGGCGGTAGCCCCGACCGGCCCTCCACATCGTCGGGGCCCGTCCCGTCCCGGTCCCCAGGGGGCGCTCGCCCGGTGGTCCGCCGCGGGTCCGCCGCGTTGACTGACGCCACGGCGCCGCGGTCGGCGGGGCCGGTGGACGCGAGGAGGGGTGCATGTCCGGTGGGGGTATGCCGTGGCGGGAGGCCCGGCGGGTCGGGGACGACGGGGAGGAGCTGGCCCGCCTCCACCTGGAGGGGCTGGGCTGGCAGGTCGTGGACCGCAACTGGCGGTGCCGGCACGGGGAGCTGGACCTCGTGGCCAGGGACGAGCAGGGCGAGCTCGTCTTCTGCGAGGTCAAGACCCGACGCTCGGCCCGGTTCGGCAGCCCGGTCGAGGCGGTCGACGACGCCAAGGCCCGGCGGCTGCGGCGGTTGGCGTGGGCCTGGCTGGCCGAGCACGGGAGCAGGTCGGCCGCCTTCCGCATCGACCTGATCGGGATCCTGGCCCCGGCCGGAGCGCCGCCCCGCCTCGAGCACCTGCGGGCGGTGGCCTGATGAGCCTGGCGCGCACCTGCGGCACCACGCTGGCGGGCGTCGAGGGGCAGCTGGTCACCGTCGAGGCGCACGGCGCCGACGGGCTGCCGACCTTCGTCATGAGCGGGCGCCCGGACAGCGCCTGCCGCCAGGGGCCCGACCGGATCAGGGCCGCCTTCCGCAGCCTCGACCTGGAGCTGCCTCTGCGGCGGTGGACGATCAACCTCTCCCCGGCGGCGGTGCCGAAGGTCGGCAGCGGACTCGACCTGGCCGTCGCCGCGGCGCTGCTCGCGGCCCAGGAGCACGTCCCGGCCGCCGTCGTCGACCGGGTCGCCCACGTCGGGGAGATCGGGCTCGACGGGACGGTCCGCCCGGTGCCGGGGGTGCTGCCCATGGTGGTCTCCGCCGCGGCCTCGGGGGTCCGGGAGGTGCTCGTGCCCGTCGACAACGCCCGCGAGGCCGCGTTGGTGGAGGGCGTCGACGTCCACCCGGTCCGCACGCTGCTCGACGTCGTCCACCACCACCGGGCCCGTGCGGCCGGAGGGACCGCGGACCTGCCCGGCCCCGGCCCGGCACGGCACCAGGACCAGCGGCTCCCCGACCTGGTCGACGTGGCAGGACAGGCCCAGGCGCGGGCCGCCCTGGAGGTGGCCGCGGCCGGTGGTCACCACCTGCTCATGGTCGGCCCGCCGGGAGCGGGCAAGACGTTGCTGGCGGAGCGGCTGCCGGGGATCCTGCCCGCGCTGACCCCTCAGGACGCCCTCGACGTCTCGGCCGTGCACTCCGTGCTGGGCGCCCTGCCGGCGGGAGGCGGCCTGCTGACCAGGCCGCCGTTCGTGGCGCCCCACCACAACGCCTCGATGGCCGCGGTGGTGGGAGGTGGGTCCGGGACGGTCCGACCCGGGGCGGTGTCCCGCGCCCACCGCGGAGTCCTCTTCCTGGACGAGGCGCCGGAGTTCCGGCGCGACGTCCTCGACGCCCTGCGCCAGCCGCTGGAGTCCGGGGAGGTGGTCGTCGCCCGGGCCGACCGGCACGTGCGCATGCCCGCCAGGTTCCAGCTCGTGCTTGCCTGCAACCCCTGCCCGTGCGGTGAGACCGGTGGCCGGTGCAGCTGCCCGCCCGCCCGGCGGGCGGCCTACTTCTCCCGGCTCTCGGGGCCGCTCCTGGACCGGGTCGACGTCAAGGTGCGGCTGGGCGCGGTGACCAGGGCCGACCTGTCCCGGGGGCCTGGTGAGCCCAGCGAGGCGGTGGCCGCCCGGGTGCAGGCCGCCCGGGCACGGCAGCGGGAGCGGTGGGCCGGACTGCCCTTCACCGTCAACGCCCAGGCGCCGGGAGCGTTCCTGCGCGACGGCCGGTGGCGGCTGCCGGGCCCCGACCGCCGTCCCCTCGACCAGGCTCTCGACCGCGGCCAGCTCACGCTGCGCGGCTTCGACCGCTGCCTGCGGATCGCCTGGACCCTGGCCGACCTCGCCGGTCTGGAGCGACCCGGCTACCCGCAGGTGCGGCAGGCGCTCCACCTGCGTGACGCGGTCGGGGTGAGGGCGGCGTGAGCGCCCGGCCCGCCCCGTGGTCGCTCGACGAGCGACGGGCCCGTGTCCTGCTCGCCCGGTCCGCCGAGCCCTACGACGAGAAGGTCCAGGCGCTGGTGGCCGACCTCGGTCCGGTCGACCTGGTGGGTCATGCGCTCAGGGACGGCCGCACCCCGGGCGGGGTCGGCCTGGAACGGCTCGCCGCCCGGCTGCCCCGGGCGGCCGAGCTGGACGAGGACCGGGTCTGCCGCACGCTGGGCGCACGGCTGCTCGTCCCGGGCGACGCCGAGTGGCCGGTCGCCCTCGACGCCCTCGGCGCGCCACCGTGGTGCCTGTGGGTGCGTGGCCCGCTGGCGCTCGACGAGGTCGGGGAGCGCAGCGTCGCCGTCGTCGGGGCGAGGGCCAGCACGGCCTACGGGGAGGAGGTGGCCGTCCGGCTGTCGTTCGCGCTGGCCGAGCGGGGGTTCACCGTGGTCTCGGGCGCCGCCTACGGCATCGACGGCGCCGCCCACCGGGCTGCGCTCTCGGCCGACGGCCCGACCGTGGCGGCGCTCGCCGGCGGGGTCGACGTGCCCTACCCCCGGGCCAACGCCGACCTCATCGCGCAGATCGGGGCGCGCGGTCTGCTGCTGAGCGAGACGCCGCCCGGAGGGGCACCGGCGCGGATGCGCTTCCTGGCCCGCAACCGGCTCATCGCGGCCCTGGCCGCCGGCACCGTCGTCGTCGAGGCGGGGCTGCGCTCCGGCGCGCGCTCGACCGCCCGGGAGGCCCGTGAGCTGGGCCGGCACGTGATGGCGGTCCCCGGCCCGGTCACCAGCGTCATGTCGGCCGGCTGCCACGAGGAGATCCGGGCGGGCGCCACCCTCGTCACCGACGCGGCGGAGGTGGCCGAGCTGGTCGGCCGGGTCGGTGCCGACCTCGCCCCGGTCAAACGCGGCCAGGTCCTGCCGGAGGACGCGCTGCCCGACGAGCAGCGCCGTGTCTGGCAGTGGCTGCGGCCGCGCAGCAGCGTCGACGTCGACGAGCTCGTCGTGCGGTCGGGGCTCGAGCTGGGGGAGGTGCTCGTGGCGCTGGGGGAGCTGGAGGACCTCGGGCTGGCCGAGCAGCTCCTCGACGGCTGGCGACGGGCGCCCGGTGGCGGGCACGGCGCCGGCGGACGGCGGGGCCGAGGATGAGACGTCACGGCCCGGCGGCGTCCGCCCTGTGCGCGCTCCTCGTCGCGGTCCTGCCCCCGCCGGCCGGGGGCGTCCCGACGGATGAGCCGGTGCCGCCGCCCCCGGCTCCGGGGGTCGCAGCACCCGCGGACGGGGCGTGGACCACCTCGCCGCCAGGGGACGCCGTCCTGGCCGGTCCCCGGGACCGCCGACCCCCGTGGGAGTGGCCGACCGTCACCGTCCGGGCCGTCGCCCGGCCCTTCGACCCGCCCGCCCGACGGTGGCTCCCTGGGCACCGCGGGGTCGACCTGGTCGGGGTCCTGGGCGAGCCGGTCCGTGCGGTCGACGACGGGGTCGTCAGCTTCAGCGGCACGATCGCGGGGGTGGGCGTGGTGAGCCTGACCCACGCGGACGGCCTGCGCAGCACCTACCAGCCGGTCTCGCCCTCGGTGGCCGCCGGGGTGACGGTCGCGCGGGGCCAGCAGATCGGCGACCTGGACGCGGGCGGCCACTGCCTGCTGCTGCACTGCCTGCACCTGGGGGCCGTGCGTGGGCGCGACAGCTACCTCGACCCGGCCCTGCTGCTCGGGCAGGTGCGGCTCACCCTGCTGCCGTCCTCCGGGACGGCCGGGTGACCGGCCCGGGCAGCGCGGACCGGGGGGGAGGGGATGGGACGGTTCCCGGCGCGCGCCCCCGACGGGGGTGTCAGGCGCGGGGGTGCGCCTGCTCGTAGGCGGCGCGCAGCCGATCCACGGACACGTGGGTGTAGAGCTGGGTCGTCGCCAGGCTGGAGTGACCGAGGATCTCCTGCACCGCCCGCAGGTCCGCACCCCCGTCCAGCAGGTGGGTGGCGGCGCTGTGCCGTAGGCCGTGGGGGCCCATGCTCGCCGTGTCGGGGAGGTGCTCCAGGAGACGGTGCAGGGCGGCCCGCACCTGCCGCTGGTCCACCCGCCGCCCCCGGCGGCCCAGGAACAGCGCCGGCCCGGACGCCGGTGTCACCAGGCGGGGCCTCCCGCTGCCCAACCAGTGCTCGAGCGCCTCCGCCGCGGGCGCACCGAACGGGACGATCCGTTCCTTGTCGCCCTTGCCCAGGACCTTGGCCGTGCCGGCCGGCAGGTCGAGGTCGTCCACGTCCAGGCCCGTCAGCTCGCCGACCCGCATGCCCGAGGCGTAGAGGAGCTCCAGGGCGGCCCGGTCCCGCAGGTGGAGGGGGTCGTCGTCGTCCGCCGCGACCGCCGCCAGGTCCATGAGCTGCTCGGCCTGGCGGGCCCGCAGCACCCCCGGCAGCGAGGAGTCCCGGCCCGGCGCCCGGAGCCGCAGGGCAGGGTCCGTGGACGTCCGGCCGGTGCGCCGGGCCCACGCGAAGAAGGTCCGGGCGGTCGCGGCCCGACGGGACACGGACGACCGTGCCGCACCCGCCGAGCCCAGCGAGCCCAGCCAGGCGCGCAGGTGGGCCAGCACGACCTCGTCGAGGTGCCCGACCCCCCGCCCGGCCAGGAACCCGTCGAGGGCGCGCAGGTCGCCGAGGTAGGCCCGGACGGTGTGGGCGGAGCGCCCCTTCTCGACCCGCAGATGGTGCTCGAACGCCGCCAGCAGCTCGGGGTCCACGGGCCCGGCCATCGTCACCACCCCTGCCCCGCCGCGACCGGTCCGGCCGGCTCCGACGCCCTGCGCTCGACCCTGGTCCCGGCCACCCGGTCGTGCAGCCCCCGGCCGCCCACGAGGGAGGGGACGGCGCACGCCGCGGCGAGGGCCAGCGAGGCCACCACCATGGCCACGGCCCAGCCGTGCTGGACGTCCAGGACGGCCCGGCTGACCCCGAGGTGGGCCAGCTGCCACGGGGCTGCCTTGACGAGGTTGCGCAGCCACACCGCCGTGACCGTCGCCCGGCCGCCGTCCTCGCCGGCGACCACGAGGTGGTTGACCCGCTTGCCGAGCGTGGCCCGTGCTCCCGAGGTCTCGGTCAGGACCAGGTAGAGCACGTAGGGCACCACCGTGCCCAGCGTCACGAGCAGGTCGGTGGCGAGCAGGGTCCCCGCGGTGGGGGTGGAGGTGCCGTCGGCCGTCCACGAGCCACGGGTGAGGAACGCGACGAGGGTGAGCACCCCGAGCCAGACGCCGACGACGAGCCAGTCGACCAGCCACGAGGCGACCCGCGGCCCTGGTGACGGGTGCCACCGGCGGCGCCCCGGCGCAGGGGCACCGACCGGTGGGGTCGTGCCGGAGGTCTCGCCGGGCGTCATGCCGCCAGCGTCTCAGCCCCGGCCGAGGACCTGGAGGCGGCTCGCCGCCTCCTGCAGCACCTCGTCCCGCTTGCAGAAGGCGAACCGGACCAGGGAGGACACCGGGGCAGGGTCGCTGCAGAACACCGACACCGGGACCCCCACCACGCCCAGCTCCACCGGCATCCGCCGGCAGAAGTCGACCGCGTTCTCGACGCCGTGACCGGCCAGGTCGGCGACCACGAAGTAGGTGCCCTCGCTGGGCGCGACGGGGACGCCCACCCGGGCCAGCGCCTCCACGAGCAGGTCCCGCTTGGCCTGGAGCTGGGCCGCGAAGCCGGTGAAGAACTCCGTCGGCAGACGCAGGCCGAGGGCGACCGCCGGCTGCACGTGCGTGACCCCCACGAAGGTGAGGAACTGCTTCACCGCGGCCACGGCCGACACCGCCTCCTCGGGACCGGTCACCCACCCCGTCTTCCAGCCGGTGAGGGAGAAGGTCTTGCCCACCGACGAGATCGTCAGGGTGCGCCCGGCCATCTCCGGCAGCGTCGCGATCGGCACGTGCGTGCGGCCGTCGAAGACGAGGTGCTCGTAGACCTCGTCGGAGACGACCCACAGGTCGTGCTCCCGGGCGATCGAGGCCAGCCCCTCGAGCTCCTCCGTCGTGAACACCTTGCCGGTGGGGTTGTGCGGCGTGTTGAGCAGCAGCACCCGGGTGCGGGGGGTGACGGCGTCGCGGACGGCGTCCAGGTCGAGGTGCAGGTCCGGGAAGCGCAGCGCCACGGACCGGCGCACGCCGCCGGCCAGGGCGACGGCGGCGTCGTAGGAGTCGTAGGCAGGCTCGATCACCACGACCTCGTCCCCGGGCTCCACCAGCGCCAGCAGCGCCGCGGCGATGCCCTCGGTGGCCCCCACCGTCACCAGCACCTGGGTGTCCGGGTCCAGCGGTATGCCGTAGAAGCGCCGTTGGTGGTCGGCCACGGCCTGCCGGAGCACGGGCAGCCCCCTGGCCGGGGCGTACTGGTTCAGGCCGGTCCGCAGGCCCTCGGCCGCCGCCTCCAGCATCTGCGCCGGGCCGTCGGTGTCCGGGAAACCCTGCCCGAGGTTCACCGCGTCGTGCTCCAGCGCCCGCTGGGTCATCTCGGCGAAGATCGTCGTGCCGAACGGGCGCATCCTGGACACCAGTGGCAAGCTCATGGCCCCCACCGTAGCCGCGCCCGGGAGATTGGGCCGGGCACCCGCACTGGCGTATCATGGCTGCCACGTGTGGTGTGCCCTGCCCGCATCGCGGTCGGTGCCGCCACACGAATTCGCGCCCGGGCGCGGCCGACGGACCGGTGACGGTCGAGGTCGGCGGCGCACCCCGCAGTCCCGTGCCGACGATCGGCACGGGTGGGGCACGTCCCCGGGCCAGGACCCCAACTGCACCTTCGACAGAGAGCGAGACCACGGCATGGCCGTCGTCACCATGCGCCAGCTCCTCGAGAGCGGCGTCCACTTCGGGCACCAGACCCGTCGCTGGAACCCCAAGATGAAGCGCTTCATCATGACCGAGCGCAACGGCATCTACATCATCGACCTGCAGCAGTCGCTGACCTACCTCAACGAGGCCTACGACTTCGTCAAGCAGACGGTCGCCCACGGCGGCACGATCCTGTTCGTCGGCACCAAGAAGCAGGCCCAGGAGTCGGTCGCCGAGCAGGCCACCCGCGTCGGGATGCCCTACGTGAACCACCGCTGGCTCGGTGGGATGCTCACCAACTTCCAGACGGTCTCCAAGCGGCTGACCCGCCTCAAGGAGCTCGAGGAGGTCGACTTCGACGACGTGGCCGGCAGCGGCCGCACGAAGAAGGAGCTCCTCATGATGCGCCGCGAGTACGAGAAGCTGGCGCGCACCCTGGGCGGCATCCGGGACATGCAGAAGGTCCCCTCGGCCATCTGGGTGGTCGACACCAAGAAGGAGCACCTGGCCGTCACCGAGGCCCGCAAGCTCGGCCTTCCGGTCATCGCGATCCTCGACACCAACTGCGACCCCGACGAGGTCGACTACAAGATCCCCGGGAACGACGACGCCATCCGGTCGGTCACCCTGCTGACGCGGGTCGTCGCCGACGCGGTCGCCGACGGCCTGATCGCACGCTCCGGCGGCGGGTCCGCCGACGAGCCCGCAGCGGCCGAGCCGATGGCCGAGTGGGAGCGCGAGCTGCTCGCCGGCGCCGAGGGCGCCCAGGACCCGGCCGCCGCCCAGCCGGCCGCCACCGAGGGTGCGGCGCCCACGTCCGAGGACGCGGCCGCCCCGGAGGGCGCCCAGGCGCCCGCCGAGAGCCCGGTCGAGGCCGTCGGCACGTCGTCGGACGACGCGGAGACGGTGCAGGTCGAGGCCCAGGAGGCCGTGGCCGAGCAGTCGCCCGCCGCCGACGACGAGTCCGTGCAGTCCTGACCCCCAGCGATCCACTCCCGAAGGAGCGAAACCCAAGCTATGGCGAACTACACCGCCGCTGACATCAAGGCGCTGCGCGAGTCCACCGGCGCCGGCATGATGGACGTCAAGAAGGCCCTCGACGAGGCCGACGGCGACCTGTCCAGGGCCACCGAGATCCTGCGCGTCAAGGGTCTGAAGGGCGTGACCAAGCGTGAGGGCCGCTCGGCCTCCAACGGCCTGGTCCGCGCCCACGTCGACGGAGGGGTGGGCACCCTCGTCGAGGTCAACTGCGAGACCGACTTCGTGGCCAAGAACCCCAAGTTCGGCGAGCTGGCCGACCAGTTGCTCGACCAGGCCGTCGCCGTCGGGGCCACCGACGCCGACGCGCTGCTGGCCTCCGAGCTCGACGGCAAGACCGTCAAGGAGGTCGTCGACGAGGCCAACGCCGGGCTGGGCGAGAAGATCGAGGTCCGCCGGGTCGCCCGGGTCGAGGCGCAGGAGGGCGGGCACGTCGTGTCCTACCTGCACAAGACCAACCCCGACCTGCCGGCCCAGATCGGCGTCCTCGTGGCGGCCACCGGCGGCGACGCCCAGGTCGCCCGCGACATCGCCATGCACGTGGCGGCGTTCGCGCCCTCGGTCCTCTCGCGCGACGAGATCGACGCCGAGACGGTCGAGAAGGAGCGGCGCATCGCCGAGGAGACCGCCCGCGAGGAGGGCAAGCCCGAGCAGGCCCTGCCCAAGATCGTCGAGGGGCGCGTCAACGGCTTCTTCAAGGAGAACGTCCTGCTGGACCAGGCGTTCGCCAAGGACAACAAGAAGTCGGTCGCCCAGGTCGCCCAGGAGGCCGGCACCACCGTCACCGGGTTCGCCCGGTTCAAGGTCGGCGTCTGACCCACGCCCTCTCCCGAGCCACGGGCCCGCAGCCGCACGGCTGCGGGCCCGTGGCCCGTCCCGGCCCAGGTGGGGGGTGCCCGGAACGGCCGGTGAGGTGGGTCGCCCCCGCCTGTGTGTGGCAGGATCGAGCGACCGCCCACCGCGTAACCCCGGAGGATCTCCGCATGCCGACCAGCGCCGCGCCCGCCACCGTCCAGACCCCGACCTCCCCGGCCGCCGGCGACGAGGAGCACTCCGGGCGCCGGGTGCTGCTCAAGCTGTCGGGGGAGGCCTTCGGCGGTGGCGCCGTCGGCCTGGACCCGGACGTGGTCAAGGGCATCGCCCGCCAGATCGCGGCCGCGCACCGCACCGGGGTCCAGATCGCCGTGGTCATGGGCGGCGGCAACTTCTTCCGCGGGGCCCAGCTGCAGCAGCGTGGCATGGAGCGTGCCCGCGCCGACTACATGGGCATGCTGGGCACGGTGATGAACTGCCTGGCGCTGCAGGACTTCCTGGAGAAGGAGGGCGTGGACACGCGGGTGCAGACCGCGATCACGATGGGCCAGGTCGCCGAGCCGTACATCCCGCGCAAGGCCATCCGTCACCTCGAGAAGGGCCGGGTCGTCATCTTCGGCGCCGGTGCCGGCATGCCCTACTTCTCCACCGACACCGTCTCGGCGCAGCGGGCCCTGGAGATCAAGTGCGACCAGGTCCTCATGAGCAAGCACGGGGTCGACGGCGTCTACACCGCCGACCCGCGCACCGACGACGGGGCCGTCAAGCTCGACGAGCTGACCTTCTCGGAGGCCCTCTCGGGCAACCTGCGGGTCGTCGACGCCGCCGCCTTCAGCCTGTGCATGGACAACGAGCTGCCCATGCTCGTGTTCGGCATGGACGACGAGGACGCGATCACCCGGGCGATCACGGGTGAGAGGATCGGCACGATGGTCACCGCCGGCTGAGACCGGGGGAGCGCCGGCCGCGGCCGGCAGACCGACCAGCACGCAGCACGACCGACCACCCACACACGAAGGAGCGGTACCGAGGATGTCCGAGGTCATCGAGCTGGCCCTCATGGAGGCCGAGGAGAAGATGGACAAGGCGCTGGAGGTGGCGCGCGAGGACATGGCCTCGATCCGCACCGGCCGGGCCCACCCGGGGATGTTCGCCAAGCTGGAGGTGGACTACTACGGGGCGCCGACGCCGATGCAGCAGCTGGCCTCGTTCACCGTCCAGGACGCCCGCACCCTGCTCATCACCCCGTACGACAAGGGGGCGATGTCGGCCATCGAGAAGACGCTGCGCGACTCCGACCTGGGCGCCAACCCCAGCAACGACGGCAACGCCATCCGCATCGTCATGCCGCAGCTGACGGAGGAGCGACGACGGGAGTACATCAAGCTGGCCCACACCAAGGGCGAGGACGCCAAGGTGTCGGTGCGGCACGTGCGCCGCCACGCCAAGGACGCCATCGACAAGGCCGTCAAGGACGGGGACGTCGGCGAGGACGAGGGCACCCGCGCGGAGAAGGAGCTGGAGAGCCTGACGCGGCGGCACGTCGAGGCCGTCGACGAGATCCTCAAGCACAAGGAGACCGAGCTGCTCGACGTCTGAGCGGCCGGTCCACCCCGACCCACCGTGAGCCAGGAACCGACGACCCAGGAGCCCGGTCCGTCCTCCCGCAGGGCCTACCGGGCCCGGGCCACGGCGCGCCCGCCCTCGGGGGACAAGAGGCCCCCCGGGAAGGCCGGGCGCAACCTGCCGGCCGCGACCGCCGTGGGGCTGGGCCTGATCGCGCTCATCGTCGTCCTGCTCCTGTTCTCACCGCCGGCGTTCGTCGGACTGGTCACGCTGGTGGCCGCGATCGGGGTGTGGGAGCTGGACCACGCCCTGCGGCAGGGCCGGATCACCCCGCCGCTGGCACCGATGCTGCTCGCCGCCGGCCTGGTCCCGCTGGCCTACCTGACCGGTCCGGAGGGGCTGGCCCTGGGCTTCGCCGCGGTGGCCTGCCTCGTGCTGCTGTGGCGCTCCGTCGGCCCGCCCCAGGACGCGGTCCGGGACATCGCCGGAGGGGTCTTCGTCGTCGCGTACGTCCCCGTCCTGGCGGCGGTGACCTCGCTCATGCTCGCCGAGCCGGACGGGGCCGGGCGGATCATGACCTACGTCCTCGTCACGGTGGCCAGCGACACCGGGGGGTATGCCGTCGGCGTGCTGAAGGGGCGCACCCCGATGGCCCCGTCGCTGTCGCCGAAGAAGTCCTGGGAGGGCTTCGCCGGGTCGGTCGCGACCAGCGCGGTCGTCGGGATGCTCGCCGTGGTGCTCCTCCTGGACGGACCGTGGTGGGCCGGGCTCCTCGTCGGGGCCGTCGCGGCCTGCTTCGCCACCGTCGGCGACCTGGCCGAGTCCTCGATCAAGCGGGACCTGGGCATCAAGGACATGGGCCACCTGCTCCCGGGGCACGGCGGGATCATGGACCGGCTCGACTCCCTCCTGGTCACGGCCCCCGTCTGCTGGGCCCTGCTGCGCGTCCTGGTCTGAGCCAGGATCCTGCGACAATGGCAGGGATGACCACCGAGCTGCCGACCCCGTCCACCCGTCCCGCCCCGGGGACGCTGACCTTCAGCGCGCCGCGCCGGGGCAAGGCGCCCCAGCACCTCGCCGACCTCGACCTGCCCGGCCGCAAGGCCTGGGCCGGCGAGCTGGGGGTCCCGGGCTTCCGGGCCGACCAGGTCTCGCGCCACTACTTCGAACGGCTGGTCACCGACCCGGACCGGATGACCGACCTGCCCGGCGCGGGCCGGGAGGAGCTGGTGGGCACGCTGCTGCCCGAGCTGCTGACCCCCGTGCGCACGCTGTCCGCCGACGAGGGCGCCACGCTCAAGCAGGTCCACCGGCTGCACGACGGGGCGCTGGTGGAGTCGGTCCTCATGCGCTACCCGGGCCGGGTGACCATGTGCATCTCCAGCCAGGCCGGGTGCGGGATGAACTGCCCCTTCTGCGCCACCGGCCAGCAGGGACTGACCCGCAACCTGTCGACCGCGGAGATCGTCGAGCAGGTCGTGGCCGCCGCACGGGCGCTGCGGCACGGGGAGCTGCGCGCCGGGGCCGCGGTGGAGGCCGGGGCCGAGGAGACCGCCGGGCAGAGCGTGGAGCAGACCCTGCGCGTCTCCAACGTGGTCTTCATGGGGATGGGGGAGGCCCTGGCCAACTACCGCCGGGCCGTCGACGCGATCCGGCGCCTGGTGGACCCCCCGCCCCACGGGCTGGGCATGTCCGCCCGGGGGATCACGATGTCGACGGTCGGCCTGGTCCCGGCGATCGACAAGCTCGCGGGCGAGGGCATCCCGGTGACCCTGGCCCTGAGCCTGCACGCCCCGGACGACGAGCTGCGCGACGAGCTGGTGCCGATCAACACCCGGTGGAAGGTGGACGAGGCGCTGGACGCCGCCCGCCGCTACTTCGACACGACCGGGCGCCGGGTCAGCATCGAGTACGCCCTCATCAAGGACATCAACGACCACGCCTGGCGGGCCGACCTGCTGGGGGAGAAGCTCAACGCCCGCGGCCGGGGCTGGGTGCACGTCAACCCGATCCCGCTGAACCCCACCCCCGGCTCGAAGTGGACCGCGTCCCGCCCCGGGGTGGAGCAGCAGTTCGTCGAGCGTCTCCTGGCCCACGGGGTCCCCACGACCGTGCGCGACACCCGCGGCTCGGAGATCGACGGGGCCTGCGGGCAGCTGGCGGCCGTCACCGACTGACCGCGGTCCCGTCCACGACCACCTCGACCGCCTCCTCGACCGTGTCCACCACGTGGACCGCCCGCCCCATCGCCCGGTCCCGCCCCAGCGCCCGCAGGAGCTGGTGCACGGGCAGGTGCGTGGTCCAGTGCTCCCGGTCGACCAGGACGAGCGGGGGCAGCGGGCGGCCGTCCCCGTCGACCTCGTAGTAGAGCCTGGTCGCGGCCTGGAAGACCTCCTGCACCGTCCCCGCCGCGCCGGGCAGCACCACGAGACCGGCCCGGGAGTGCGCCAGGAGCAGGTCCTCCCGCAGGGCGTTGGAGAAGAACTTGGCGACCAGCTGGGCGAAGGCGTTGGGCGGCTCGTGGCCGTAGAACCACGTCGGGATGCCCAGGCTGCGGAGGCGGTGCGGCCCCCCGGTCGGTGTCTCCCGGCGCAGCCGCAGGGCCGGGGCCACCCAGGCGGCGACGTCCGGCGCGAAGTCCGGCACGGCCGCGACCTGCTCCAGCGCGTGGGTCAGCGTCTCCTCGTCCGCGGCCCAGGCCCCCAGGTTGGCGGCCTCCATCGCTCCCGGCCCGCCCCCGGTGACCACGAGCATCCCGGCCGAGGCGAGCCGGTGCCCGAGCACGGCCGCGGCCGCGAACTCCCCGGTCCCGCGGCGCAGCGCGTGCCCGCCCATGACCCCGACCACCCGGCGGCCGGCGACCACCGCGGCCAGCGCGTCCGACATCGCGTCGTCGTGGATCGCCCGGAGGGCGGTGACGTAGGCGTCGTGCTGCACGGACGCGTCCCGGGACCAGGCATAGGCCCGCGCGTCCACGGTGTGCCCGTAGCCGACGTCGTCCAGGCCGGCGTAGAGCTCCTGCGGGGTGTACAGCCGCGCCCGGTACGGGTCCACCGGCGCCCGGGGGTCGGCCGGGAAGACGATCGAGCCGTGCGAGCGCAGGTGGTCCTCGACCTCGTCGTCGAGCCGTCCGCCCAGCACGACGATGTCGCTGAGGTCGTCCCGGGCCAGCAGCAGGTCCCGGTGCTCGCGCAGGTCCAGGCCCTGGAGGCGCAGGTTGTGCAGGGGACCGGGGGCGCGCAGGGCCCGCTCCCAGGCGTGCTGGTCCTCGATCTCCCGGCTCCCGCCGGGCCGAAGGCCCTCCGCGCGCCCGTAGCGGACCTCGCCACCGGTGGGCCCGCCCGGTGCCGTCCGACCGCCCCGGGGGGAACCCTGCCCGACGGAGGTGCCGCTGCTCTGCATACCCTGAGGGTAGTCACCGACCTCATCCCGACCCGGGTGGCAGCGGTGCGGAACGATCGGATGGAGAAGCCATGGACAACGACGCCCGGCAGAGCTACCGAGACCTGGTCGCCGCGAGCATCGCGGACCCGGAGACGTTCTGGGGGGAGGCGGCCGGCCTCATCGACTGGATCACGCCGCCGCGTCAGGTGCTCGACGACAGCAACCCGCCCTTCTACCGGTGGTTCGCCGGGGGGCGCCTCAACGTGTGCTTCAACGCCCTGGACCGGCACGTGGTCCACGGGCGGGCCGACCAGACGGCGCTGATCTACGACAGCCCGGTCACCGGGACGCAGCGCCGCTACACCTACGCCCAGCTGCTCGACGTGGTCGCCCGGTTCGCCGGCGTGCTGCGTGACCTGGGCGTGGGCAAGGGCGACCGGGTCGTCGTCTACATGCCGATGGTGCCCGAGGCCGTGGTGGCCATGCTGGCCTGCGCCCGGATCGGGGCGGTGCACTCGGTCGTCTTCGGCGGCTTCGCCCCGGCCGAGCTGGCGGCCCGGATCGAGGACGCCGAGCCCACGGTGGTTGTCTCGGCCAGTTGCGGGATCGAGCCGAGCCGCACCGTGCCCTACAAGCCGATGCTCGACGAGGCGATCGAGCGCTCGGCGCACAAGCCGGACCACTGCGTGATCCTCCAGCGCGAGCAGCTCACCTGCGAGATGGGGGAGCGCGACCTCGACTGGGACCAGCTCATGCACCCCGACGCGGTCGCGCCCGCCGCGTGCGTGCCGGTGGAGGCCACCGATCCGCTGTACGTCCTCTACACCTCGGGCACCACCGGGAAGCCCAAGGGCATCGTGCGCGACAGCGGGGGGTATGCCGTCGCCCTGCGGTGGTCGATGACCAACCTCTACGGCGTGCAGCCCGGGGAGACGTGGCTGTGCGGGTCCGACGTCGGTTGGGTGGTCGGCCACTCCTACATCGTCTACGCGCCGTTGCTCACCGGCGCCACGACCGTGCTCTTCGAGGGCAAGCCGGTCGGCACCCCCGACGCCGGCACCTACTGGCGTCTCGTCGACGAGCACGACGTCGTCGCCGTCTTCACCGCCCCCACGGCGATCCGGGCGATCAAGAAGCAGGACCCGGACGCCACGCTCCTGGCCGGTCACGACCTGTCCTCGCTGCGCACCCTGTTCCTGGCCGGGGAGCGGCTCGACCCCGACACCTGGCGGTGGGCGACCGACCACCTGGGCGTCCCGGTGGTGGACAACTGGTGGCAGACCGAGACCGGGTGGCCGATCGCGACCAACCCCGTGGGCATCGCGCCGTTCGAGATCAAGCCGGGCAGCCCGACCCTGCCGACGGCCGGCTACGACGTGCGGGTCCTGGACGAGACCGGCCGGGAGGTGGGGCCTGGCACGGAGGGGGCCATCTGCCTGAAGCTGCCGATGCCACCCGGGACGCTGCCGACGTTGTGGCGCGACGACGACCGCTACGTCTCCTCCTACCTGTCCGCCTTCGAGGGCTACTACCTCTCCGGGGACGGCGGGTACGTCGACGAGGACGGCTACGTGTTCGTCATGGGCCGCACCGACGACGTCCTCAACGTCGCCGGCCACCGGTTGTCCACCGGCTCCCTGGAGGAGGCGCTGGCCGGCCACCCCGCGGTCGCCGAGTGCGCGGTCATCGGCGTCAGCGACCCGCTCAAGGGCCAGGTGCCGCGGGCGTTGGTCGTGCTCAAGGCCGGTATCGACCCGGACGAGCAGGGCCGGGAGCAGCTCGCCGCCGAGCTGGTGCAGCGGGTGAGATCCGAGGTGGGTGCCGTGGCGGCCCTGCGTCAGGTCGACATCGTCGAGGCGCTCCCCAAGACCCGGTCGGGCAAGATCCTGCGCAAGACGATGCGCCAGATCGCCGACGGGCAGGAGGCCCTCGTGCCCTCGACGATCGAGGACGTCTCGGTCCTCGACGACCTCGGGCCGGTGCTGCGGGGCAGCTGACCCGCGGCCGCCCGGCCCGGCACCCGGCAGGGCGCCCTGTGGACGACGGGCGCCCGCACGGCGCGGTCGGTCCTACCCTCGCACCAGGTCGTCCCGGACGTCGGTCCGGGAGGGAAGGAGGGGTGGACCGATGGGAGACCGGATCGGGGTCGACGTGGCGGCGGTCGAGGCCCTCGCCGACGGGTACGACCGCGGCGTGCGGACGCTGGAGGACGTCCTCGGTGCGCTCGGGCCCGCGTGGGCACGGGCCGGCGACGTCGCCGGCGCCGCGGCCCTGCGTGCGGCCGTCACCGAGGCGGGCGAGGACTGGACGCGGTATGCGGTGGCGCTCGGGAGCGCGCTGGACGCCCTCGGCCGGGCGACCCGGGAGAGTGCCCGGGCCTACGCCGAGGTCGAGGACCGCGTGGCGGCCATCTGGGAGGCTCCGCCCCAGGGGTGGGCTGCGTGAGCCCCGGGGCGCCCGTGCCGGCGTCCGGGGCGGAGGAGCTGCGGGAGGTCGCCGACGGCCTGCGGGCCGCCTCGTCGGAGCTGCGGAGGCTGCCGGACGAGGTCCGGGGCCCGGGGGCCGGTCCGTCCTGGGTGGGTCTGGCGGCCCTGGAGCAGGCCGCCCGTGCCGAGGCGACCGCCCGCCTGCTGGCCGCGCTCGCGGACCCGCTGGAGCACATGGCGGGGGTCCTGCGCGGTGTGGCCGACGCGACCGACGACGCCCGGCAGGAGACGGCCCGCTGGCAGCACCGGGCCGACCAGGCGGTCGAGGAGCTGGCGCGTCTGCGGGCGGCGGTCCCCACGGCCGAGCCGGCGGTCCAGGGGCTCGTGGCCTCCCGCATCGAGCAGCTGGAGCTGGAGGTCGTGCGGGCCGCGGAGCGGGTGCGCCGGACGGAGGAGGAGCTGGAGACGGTCCGGCTGGTGGCCTCGCGGGCGCTGCGGGAGGCCGTCTCACCCCTGCGTGCCCTGCTGGAGCAGGTGGTCACGCTGGGCCTGGCCGGCCACAAGCTGGTCAAGGCCCACCGGCCCGTGCGGCGGGCCGTGGTGGCCGCGGCCGGCCTCACCACGGTGGCCCGCGCCAGCTGGGCCCGGGACGCGGCGGCGCGGGCGGCCGCCCGCGCCCGGCTGCGGGACGCGCCCCGTCGGTGGGCGCAGCTGCGGCAGCAGCCCTCGCCCGGCAGGCTGGTCCCGCCACCGCTGCGCGGCCCCGTCGCCCTCCTGGGCCGTCTCTCCCCGGCCTGGACCTGGTTCGGCGCCCTCTCCGACCTGGTGGACGGGGGAGGCCGCACCGGCTGGCGCGCGGGGGCGACCCGGGCCGTGGCCGCCGGCGCGGTGCTCGGGGTGCCGGCGCTGGCCCTGGCCACGGTCCTGCCGCCCGTGGGCCTGGCCGGGATGGTCGCGGTGGGCGCCTACACCGCGTGGACCACCGGGTCCTGGCTCTACGACCACCGAGAGGCCATCGGCCGGGCGGCCGGGGCCACCTGGTCGCGGGCCCGGAGCGGCGGTGCCCGGGCAGGACGGTGGGTCCAGCGGGCCGGCGGGGACGCCGTGCGCCGGGCCAGGGACCGCGCCCGCCGCGGGCTGCAGCGGCTGGCGCAGACCCGGCGGCTCGTCGGTGCCGGCGCCACCCGGGTGGGGACCGTCACGGGCCGGTGGGCCCTCGAGCTGCGCCGGACGGTGGGCGCCGGCCTGCCCGACCCGCCGGCCGGACGCGGCGGGGCGGTGCCGGCGCCCTCCCCAGGAGGGTGGTGGTGAGCGCCGTCGTCCCCTTCGTCACGCTCACCGACGTCGAGCTGGCCGTGCTCGAGGAGGCGCACCTGCGGTCCCTGGGGGAGGCGGAGGACCGGGCCCGGCAGGAGCCGAGGTCCGACGGGGAGGTGCGGCGCAGCCTGCGGGCCCGCGGGCTGCTGACCGCCGACGGCGGGCTCGTCGCCGGCACCGACCAGGGCGACGGGCCGCCCGACCTGGCCGGCGTCGTCGGTCTCGCGCTCGACGTGCGGCTGGCGGCCGACCTCGTCGTCGTCGCCCACCGCCTGCTCGGTCCGCAGGCGGTCGGCTCGGCCCGGGTGCTGCACCTGACGGGCGACGGCGCCTGCGTCGAGGACCTCGACGAGGACGGGCTGGTCTCGCTGTCGCTGGCGACCGACCCCGGGCAGGTGGCCGGGTCGCTCGTGGAGGCTCTCCTGCCTCCGGACGCCGTCGACGGGACCGGGGAGCCGGTGCCGGTCCGGCCGGACGCGCTGGGGACCCTCCCCGCGGCGCTGCGCGGTCCCACGGTCCTCGCCGAGCTGACGGTCCTCGTGCCCGGAGAGCCGGCGCCCGTCGCCCCCACCCGGGTGCTGCTCGCCCTCGGGCCGGGCGGCTGCTGGGCCGGCCGGGCCGGGGCGCCCGGCGACGGGGAGGTCCTCCTCCACCCGGTCCCGGCGTCCTGGCTGGCCGACCGCGCGGCGCTGACCGTCGAGGCCGCCATGGGCGCCCCCGGACCAGGCCCGGGGGACGGCACAATGGAGCGGTGACGTCCCGTTCCGTGACCCTGCTCGGCTCCACCGGCTCCATCGGCACCCAGGCGGTCGAGGTGATCGACGCCCACCCCGGCCGGTTCGAGGTGAGGGCGCTGGCGGCCGGCGGCAGGGACCTGGCTCAGCTGGCCCGGCAGGCCGTCCACCTGCAGGTGGAGCAGGTCGCCGTGTCCCTCCAGGGGGCGGACGTCCGGGACCGGGTGGAGGAGGCCCTCGACCACGCCGCCAGGGAGGCCGGGCTCACCGCATACCGTCCCGAGGTGATCACCGGGCCGGACGCGGCCACCACCGTGGCCGGCAACGGCGCCGACGTCGTCCTCAACGGGGTCACCGGCAGCATCGGGCTGCGACCGACGCTGGCCGCGCTCGCGGCCGGCAGCACGCTGGCGCTGGCCAACAAGGAGTCCCTCATCGTCGGCGGGCCGATCGTCCGGGCCGCCGCCGCCCCCGGGCAGATCGTCCCCGTCGACTCCGAGCACAGCGCCATCGCCCAGTGCCTCCGCGGCGGGCGGCGCGAGGAGCTGCGCCGGCTGGTGGTGACCGCCAGCGGCGGTCCCTTCCGCGGCCTGACGCGGGAGCAGCTCCGCGACGTCACCCCGGAGCAGGCGCTGGCCCACCCGACCTGGGACATGGGCCGGGTCGTGACGACCAACTCGGCCACCCTGGTCAACAAGGGTCTGGAGGTGATCGAGGCCCACCTGCTCTTCGACGTGCCCTTCGACGACATCGAGGTCGTCGTCCACCCGCAGTCCGTGGTGCACTCCATGGTCGAGTTCGTCGACGGCTCCACCCTGGTGCAGGCGTCCCCGCCGACGATGCACATCCCGATCGCCCTGGGGCTGTCCTGGCCCGACCGGCTGGCCGACGTGGCCGCCCCGTGCGACTGGAGCAGCGCCTCCACCTGGGAGTTCCTCCCCCTCGACCACGAGGCCTTCCCCGCGGTGCGGCTGGCGGAACGGGTCGGCCGGGCCGGCGGCACCTTCCCGGCCGTCTACAACGCCGCCAACGAGGAGTGCGTCGACGCCTTCCACGAGGGGCGGCTGCGCTTCCCCGACATCGTCGACGTCGTGGCCCGGGTGGTGGACGACCACGCCGGCGGGAACGGATCCGACGCCCCGGGAGTTGATCTCTCCGTGGACCAGGTCCTGGCGGCCGACGCCTGGGCCCGTCGGGCGGCGTCGGACCGCATCGCCGGGGCGGCCCCGGACCGGCCCCACCCGTGACCACGCCCACGCCGGACGACCAGGAGGACCAGCCGTGATGTACCTGCTCGGCGTGCTCGTCATGGTGGTCGGCATCGCGCTGTCCATCGCCCTGCACGAGGTGGGGCACCTGCTGCCCGCGAAGCGGTTCGGCGTCAAGGTCACCCAGTACATGGTCGGCTTCGGCCCGACCCTGTGGTCGCGCCGCCGCGGCGAGACGGAGTACGGCGTCAAGGCCGTCCCCCTCGGGGGCTACGTGCGCATGATCGGCATGTTCCCCCCGCGGGCCGCCGACGGCGGACGGCTGCGCCGCTCCTCGTCCAACCCCTTCCACCAGATGATCGAGCAGGCACGCACCGACTCGCTGGACGAGGTCGAGCCCGGGGAGGAGCACCGCACCTTCTACCGGCTCCCGGTCTGGCAGCGCCTGGTGGTCATGGCCGGTGGTCCCTTGATGAACCTGGGGATCGCGGCCGTGCTCGTCACCCTGCTGCTCACCGTGCACGGGGTGGGCACCCTGACCCCTACCGTCTCCGCCGTCGCCGAGTGCGCCAACACCGACGTGGCCGACGACAGCTGCGAGGGCCAGGACCCCTCGCCGGCGCTCGCCGCAGGGCTCCAGGCCGGGGACACCATCGTGGCCGTCGACGGGACCCCGGTGAGCACGTGGTCGCAGACCACCTACGCCATCCAGAACGCCGGTGACACCGCCGCGTTCACCGTGGAGCGGGACGGCGGACGGCGCACCCTGGAGGCCGACCTCGTGCTCCGCGAGCGGCCGCTGATGACCCCCGACGGGCAGTACCAGGTGGACGAGGACGGCGAGCTGGTCCTGGGGCAGGTCGGCTTCCTGGGAGCCAGCCCGACCTTCGTCTACGAGCCGCAGCCGATCACCGCGGTGCCCGGCTTCGTCGGCGACATGTTCACCGGCACCGCCCGGATCGTGCTCACGCTTCCCCAGCGGATGGTGGACGTGGCCCAGACGGTCGCGGGCGTGGAGGAGCGCGACGCGGAGGGACCGATGTCGGTGGTGGGCGTCGGCCGCGTGGCGGGCGAGGTCGCCGACGGGGCGCTCGGCGACGCGGGCGACTCGTTGACGGACCGGTTCTGGATCCTGCTGTCCCTCGTGGCCTCGCTGAACATGGCCCTGTTCGTCTTCAACCTCATCCCGCTCCTGCCGCTCGACGGTGGCCACATCGCCGGGGCGCTGTGGGAGGGCCTGAAGAAGGCGTGGCACCGGGTGCGCGGACTGCCCGCCCCCGCCCCGGTGGACACCGCCAAGGCGCTGCCGGTGGCCTACGCCGTCGCCGTCGGCCTGCTCGGCATGACCGCGCTGCTCATCTACGCCGACATCGTCACCCCGATCCGGCTCACCTGACCCCGACCCCGTGAAGGAGGTCACCGCCCCACGGCGGTGAGATACTCGATCCCATGACTGCAGGCACCCCCATCTCGCTCGGCATGCCGTCCGCACCCCCGCCGGTCCTCGCGCCGCGGCGACCGACCCGCAAGATCAGGGTGGGCAAGGTCGAGGTCGGCGGCGACGCCCCCATCTCGGTCCAGTCAATGACGACCACCCCGACGACCGACATCAACGCCACGCTGCAGCAGATCGCCGAGCTGACCGCCTCCGGCTGCGACATCGTCCGGGTGGCCTGCCCCAGCCAGGACGACGCCGACGCGCTGCCGGCCATCGCCCGCAAGTCCCAGATCCCGGTCATCGCCGACATCCACTTCCAGCCCAAGTACGTCTACGCGGCGATCGACGCCGGGTGCGCCGCCGTCCGGGTCAACCCGGGCAACATCCGCAAGTTCGACGACCAGGTCAAGCAGATCGCCCAGGCCGCCAAGGACGCCGGGGTCTCGATCCGCATCGGCGTCAACGCCGGCTCCCTGGACAAGCGGATCCTGGACAAGTACGGCAAGCCCACCGCCGAGGCGCTCGTGGAGTCGGCGGTCTGGGAGGCCAGCCTGTTCGAGGAGCACGACTTCCACGACTTCAAGATCTCGGTCAAGCACAACGACCCCGTCGTCATGGTGCGGGCCTACGAGATGCTCTCCGAGCGGGGGGACTGGCCGCTGCACCTGGGCGTCACCGAGGCCGGGCCCGCCTTCCAGGGCACCATCAAGTCGTCCGTGGCCTTCGGCGCGCTGCTGTCCAAGGGCATCGGCGACACCATCCGCGTCTCGCTGTCCGCGCCGCCCGTGGAGGAGGTCAAGGTCGGCAACCAGATCCTGCAGAGCCTCAACCTGCGGCCGCGCAAGCTGGAGATCGTCTCCTGCCCGTCCTGCGGCCGTGCCCAGGTCGACGTCTACACGCTGGCCGACGAGGTGACCGCGGGCCTGGAGGGCATGGAGGTGCCGCTGCGGGTGGCCGTCATGGGATGCGTGGTCAACGGGCCCGGGGAGGCCCGCGAGGCGGACCTGGGGGTGGCCTCCGGCAACGGCAAGGGCCAGATCTTCGTCAAGGGCGAGGTCATCAAGACCGTGCCGGAGTCGCAGATCGTGGAGACGCTCATCGAGGAGGCCATGCGGATCGCCGAGGAGATGGAGTCCCGCGGCGAGCTGGAGGACAGCGGCGGGTCCCCCTCGGTCCAGGTCGGCTGACCCGGGGCCCCGGCACCCGGTAGCGTGCCGTCATGGCCCCGGACCCGATCAGCCCCGACACCGCCCGGAGGTCGACCTGGGACGACGGGTGCACCGTCTGGCACCTCGTGGACCGGTCCGACCTGTCGGTGGTGCAGGAGTCCCTCGCCGCCGGCAGCGCGACCCGCACCCACGCCCACGACCGCTCCCGGGAGTACTTCCACGTGCTGTCAGGCCGGGCCGTCGTCGCGGTCGGGCCCCGGACGACCGAGGTGACGGCCGGGTCCGGCATCGAGATCCCGCCCCGGGTGCGCCACCAGATCCGCAACGAGACCGACGAGGAGCTGCTCCTGCTGGTCGTCTCCGCGCCCAAGGTGACCTCCGGGCGCCACGCCCACCGGGCGCGGCCGTTGCGGCGCGACTACGGCGGTGTCGTCGTCGGGTCCTACCTGCGCCCCACCAGGCCCGGTGACCTGGACACGGTCGTGGAGATCGAGAGCGCCCAGGACACCGGGCAGTGGCTGGGCGAGGGCGGCCGCGAGTGGCACGAGCAGGTGCTGCAGGCCCCGGACAAGGAGCACTGGGTGCTGGTGGACCGGCTGGACCGGGTCGTGGCCTTCGGCATCCTGGCCGCCCTCGACCGGCCCGACGAGGTCGAGCTGCGCCGGATGGTCGTGGCCCCCGAGGGGCGGGGCCAGGGTCTGGGGCGGCTGCTGCTGCGCCAGCTGCTGGAGCACGCCGCGGGGCGCCCGCACGTGCGCCGGGTCTGGCTCGACGTCGGTGCCGACAACGCCCGAGCCCGCAGCCTCTACCGGGCCTTCGGGTTCGTGGAGCGCGAGGCACCGCCCGGGGCGATCCTGCTCGAGAACGGCCTCTACATGGAGTGGTGCCCGGACGGCCGGTGAGACCGGCGCGGCCCCGGGTGCCCGGCGCCACCGCATACCCTGAGGACATGGCCCCGCCCGCCCCGCCCGTCCGCCAGCTCGTGCTCGTGGACCTGCTCTCCCTCATGCTGGCGACCGGTCCGGGGCGACGGGTCGTCGTGGCCGTCGACGGCCCGGACGGGGCGGGCAAGACCCACCTCGTCCACGAGCTGGTCGCCCTCGCCGAGCACGTGGCGGGACGTCAGGTGCTGGCCGTCTCGGTCGACGACTTCCACCACCCGCGGGCGCTGCGCTGGGCGATGGGCCGGGACGCCCGGACCCACTACGAGGACGCCTTCGACTACGCCGCCCTGCGGGAGCGGGTGCTCCGGCCGTTCCGGGACGGTGGACCCGTCGTCCCGGCCTCCTGGGACCTGGCCCAGGACCGGCCGCTCGACCCCGACCCCGTGCACCCAGGCGAGGACGCGCTGCTGCTCGTCGAGGGGGTCTACCTGCGCCGCCCCCAGCTGGTGGGGGAGTGGGACGCCACCTGCCTGGTGACCGCCCCCGCCCGGGTCACCGTCCCCCGCGGCAACGCCCGGTTCCCGGACCGACGGGTCCCCGGGGACGACGACCCCGCCCACCCCGCGAACGCGCGCTACACCGGGGGCCAGGCGCTCTACCGGCAGCAGTCGCGGACGGCCCCGCCGACGTGGATCGTCGACAACACCGACCTGGCGCGGCCCGAGATCATCGTCCCCGACCCCGACGAGCCGCAGTGGTTCGAGCAGGGGTGAGCCGCCGGGTCAGCCCTGCCCGCCGCGCGGCCCCAGCTGCTCGGTGTCCTTGTCGACCCAGTCGAAGGTGCGGGTGACGGCCTTCTTCCAGGTCCGGAACAGCCGCTCCCGGTGCTCCGCGGGCATCTGCGGGCTCCACCGGTGGTCCTCCCGCCAGCGGGACGCCACGTCCTGCGTCCCCTCCCAGAACCCGACGGCGATGCCCGCGGCGTAGGCCGCCCCGAGCGCGGTGGTCTCGGTCACGGCCGGGCGCACCACGTCCAGGCCGAGGATGTCGGCCTGGAACTGCATGAGCAGCTCGTTGCCCACCATGCCGCCGTCGACCCGCAGCTCGGTGACCGGGGTGGCCGCGTCCGCGTCCATCGCCTCGACCACCTCCCGGGTCTGGTATGCCGTCGCCTCCAGCGCGGCCCGCGCCAGGTGGTGCCGGGTCACGTAGCGGGTCAGGCCCACGATCGCGCCGCGCGCGTCGTCGCGCCAGTAGGGGGCGAAGAGGCCGGAGAAGGCCGGGACGACGTAGCAGCCGCCGTTGTCCTCCACCTCGGCGGCCAGCTCCTCGATCTGTGCGGATTCGGCGATCAGCCCCACGTTGTCCCGCAGCCACTGCACGAGCGACCCCGTCACCGCGATCGACCCCTCGAGGGCGTACACGGGGTCCTGGCCCTCGAACTGGTAGCAGACCGTGCTCAGCAGCCCGTGCTCGCTGGGCACGATCTGCGGGCCGGTGTTGACGAGCAGGAAGTTGCCGGTGCCGTAGGTGTTCTTGCTCATCCCCGGCTCGAAGCAGGCCTGGCCGACCATGGCCGCGTGCTGGTCGCCCAGCAGCCCGGCGATCGGCACGCCCAGCTTGTCGCTGGTGCCGTAGACCTCCGAGGAGGTGCGGATCTGCGGCAGCATCGGCAGCGGCACCCTCATCGCGTCCGCGACCTCCTCCGACCAGGTCAGGGTGCGCAGGTCCATGAGCATCGTGCGCGAGGCGTTGGTGACGTCGGTGACGTGCACCCCGCCGTCGGGCCCGCCGGTGAGGTTCCACACGAGCCAGGAGTCCATGGTGCCGAAGAGCAGGTCGCCCGCCTCCGCCCGCTCGCGGGCACCGGGCACGTGACGCAGGATCCAGGCCACCTTCGGGCCGGCGAAGTAGGTGGCCAGCGGCAGCCCGCAGATCTCCTTGAACCGGTCGGCCGCGCCGGGCTCGTCGGACCCGGCCAGCTCGGCGACCAGGCCGGCGGTGCGGGTGTCCTGCCAGACGATCGCGGGGTGCACCGGCTCGCCGGTGTGCCGGTCCCACACCACCGTGGTCTCGCGCTGGTTGGTGATGCCGATGGCCGCGAGGTCCTTCCCGGTGAGGTTGGCCCTGCCCAGCGCCAGGCCGATCACCTCGCGGGTGCTGCTCCAGATCTCGACCGGGTCGTGCTCGACCCAGCCGGCCCGCGGCAGGATCTGCCGGTGCTCCTTCTGGCCGACGGAAACGATGCGTCCCCCGTGGTCGACGACCACGGCCCGGGTGCTCGTCGTGCCCTGGTCGACCGCCAGCACGTGCCCGGCGGCGGCCCCGCTCACGACGACCCGCCCGCGGTGCCCGGCGTGGCCGCCGCCGGCTCGCCGCGCAGCACCCGGTCCCGGGCGGCCAGCGCGGACAGGTCGTCGGGCTGACTCGCCGCGGCCTCGTCCGCCCGGACCCGCCGTTCGTAGTCCGCGAGCTCGCGGGCCGCCTTGTCCTCGCCCCAGCCCAGCCACTGGACGGCGATGTCGGCGATCTCCGCGGCCGCGGCCAGCCCCTTGCCCGCGGCCTCGTAGTAGAGCCGGGTCCGGCGCATCATGATGTCCTCCAGGTGCAGCACACCCTCGCTGATGCAGGCGTAGGCGATCTCCGCCCGCAGGTAGGCCGGGGCGTGCTCGAGGGGCTGGGCCAGGGAGGAGTCCTCGGCGATGAGGTCGAGCAGCTGCTCGACGAGGGAGCCGTAGCGGTGCAGGAGATGGTCGGTCATCTGCTCGTCCCAGCCGAAGCGGTCGCGCAGGGCCGGCATGCGCCGACGCATCGCGCCCTCGCCCACGGCGCCCACGAGCGGGATCTGGGTGGTGATCGAGGGCAGGTCGGCGGCCCGGTCGCCCAGCGAGAGGTCGACCGCGTCCGCGGCCATCACCCGGTAGGTCGTCAGCTTGCCGCCGCCGACCACCGTCAGCCCGGGCACGGGCGAGACGACGGTGTGCTCCCGGCTGATCTTGGCCGAGTCGGGCTCGCCCCGGGTCCCGGGCTGGAGCAGCGGCCGCAGCCCGGCGTACCAGCCCAGCACGTCGTCGCGGGTCAGCCGCGTCGTCAGCACGGTGTTGGCGTGGTCGAGCACGTAGTCGATGTCGGTGGCCGTGGCGACCGGATGGCGCAGGTCGCCGTGCCAGGGGGTGTCGGTCGTGCCGATGATCCAGTATCGCGACCACGGGATGAAGAACAGCACCGAACGCTCGGTCTGCAGGAACAGCCCCTGCGACCCGCGGATGCGGTCGCGGGGCACGACCAGGTGGATCCCCTTGGACGCCATCACCCGCAGCCCGCCGTCGGCACCGGCCAGGCCGCCCACCTCCTCGGTCCAGACCCCCGTCGTGGAGATCACCTGGTGGGCGCGCACGTCGACCTCCTCCCCGGTCTCCTCGTCGCGCACGCGCGCCCCCACGACCCGGTCGTCCTCGCGCACCAGGTCCAGGACGCGGCTGCGGCTGGCCACCTGCGCGCCGTAGGTGTGCGCCGTGTGCACGATGGTGGTGACCAGGCGGGCGTCGTCGACGGTGGCGTCCCAGTAGCGGACCGCACCCACCGCCCGGCCGCCGCGCAGGTCGGGGAAGGCACGGTGCAGGCCGCGCCGGGTCGTGTGCTGGTGCACGGGCAGGGCGCGCTCGCCGGGGAGCACGTTGGCGAGCAGGTCGTAGAGGGTCACCCCGGCGCCGTAGTAGAGACGCTGCCACCAGCGGTGCTCGAGGGGGATGAGGAAGGGCATCGGCTTGACCAGGTGCGGCGCCAGCGTGCGCAGGAGCAGACCGCGTTCGGTGAGCGCCTCATGGACCAGGTGCAGGTCGAGCATCTGGAGGTAGCGCAGGCCCCCGTGCACCAGCTTGGTCGACCACTGTGACGTCCCCGAGGCCCAGTCCTCGGCCTCCACGAGGACCGTGGACAGGCCGCGGGTGGCGGCGTCCAGGGCGGTGCCGGCACCGGTGACCCCGCCGCCGACGACAAGGACGTCGACGGCCCGACCGGGACGCCCGCTGTCCCGCAGGACCTGCCACGCCTCGTCGCGCGACCGTCCGGTGAGGGCCTTCGGCTGCATGGGACCACCTTCTCCTGGGTCTGGGGCACCACTTTCTCACCCCGCGCCGACGCACCGTCCACCCGGGCCCGCCGTCCCCGGGCAGGCCCCCCTCGCCCGGCGGCACGGCATACGGCACGCTGGGGGGCATGTTGCGCGGCCTGTCCCCCGTGCGGGCCTACGGCAGGTCCGACGTCCAGGCTGCCCTCGAGGTGTGCCAGCAGGACCCGGTGACCAACGTCTTCGTCGCCGCACGCATCCAGGAGACCGGTCTGGCCGGGACGCGGGGACCCCTGTTCGGCTACGAGGCGGGCGGGGAGCGCGCGCTGTGCTGGTGCTCGGCCAACGTCGTGCCCGTGGAGGCCGACGGGCGGGCGATCGCGGCCCTGGCCGGCAAGGTGGTCAAGCGCCGCACCTGGGCCAGCTCGGTGTTCGGGCCGGCCGACCAGGTGCTCGACCTGTGGGGCCGGCTGGAACGGCAGTGGGGCCCGCCCCGCGAGGTGCGGCGCACGCAGTACGTCATGACGACCAGCACCCCACCGTCGCTGGCCGGCGTGCCCGTGGACCCGGACGTCCGCCCGGCCCGCGCCGACGAGCTGGACCTGGTCGTGCCCGCGGCCACGGCGATGTTCACCGAGGAGATCGGCTACCCGCCGTACCAGGGCAGCGGGCTGTCCTATCGGCAGGGGATCGCCGGGCTGATCGAGCGGGGCCACTCGCTCGTGCGGGTCGAGGACGGCCGGGTCGTGTTCAAGGCGGACCTGGGGTCGGTGGCGATCGGGGTCGCCCAGGTCCAGGGCGTGTGGGTCCACCCCGACCTGCGGCGGCGCGGGGTCGCGGTGCCCGCGATGGCCGCGGTGGTCGAGCACACCCTGCGGCACGTGGCCCCCACGGTGACCCTCTACGTCAACGACTTCAACGAGCCGGCCGTGCGCACCTACGCCCGGGTCGGGTTCGAGCGGACGGGCACGTTCGCCACCGTCCTGCTCTGAGCCGCGAGCTCTGCGGCCGGCCGCCGGCCCGTCCCGCCGAGACCTCCCGGAATGCCCAGCGCCCCGGGGGCGTTGGCTGCCTGCGGGCCGTGCGGCCCTCCACCGGCGAGAGAGGACCTGCGTGACCAGCACCACCGCCCGCCCGGCGGCCCCGACGTCGGCCCGGAGCGCGGAGATGCCCGAGGGGGTGCCCCGGCTGATCGGGCTGCTCGTGGCCGCGGCCTTCGTGGTCATCCTCAACGAGACGATCATGTCGGTCGCGCTGCCGGAGCTGATGGCGGAGTTCTCCGTCGGCGCGGCCACCGCGCAGTGGCTGACCACGGCCTTCATGCTGACCATGGCCGTGGTGATCCCGGTCACCGGCTACCTGCTGACGAGGCTGAGCCTGCGCACCGTGTTCGTGGCCGCGATGTCTTTCTTCAGCCTGGGGACGCTGGCCGCCGCCCTGGCCGTCAGCTTCCCCTTCCTCGTCGGTGGGCGGGTCGTCCAGGCGGTCGGGACCGCGCTGATGATGCCGTTGCTGTTCACCACCGTCCTCAACGTGGTGCCCGCCTCCCGGCGGGGGCGCACGATGGGCGTGATCTCCATCGTCATCGCGGTGGCCCCCGCGGTCGGCCCCACCGTCGGCGGGATCGTGCTGGACGTGCTGACCTGGCGCTGGATGTTCTGGCTGGTCCTGCCCGTGGCGCTGACCGCGCTGACCGTCGGCGCCGTGCTCGTGCGGAACGTGACGACCCCCCGCAGGGTCCCGCTGGACGTGCTCTCGGTGGTCCTGTCGGCGGTCGGCTTCGCGGCCACGGTCTACGGGCTCAGCAGCATCGGCTCGGCCGCGGAGGGGACCGCCGCGGTCCAGCCGTGGATCCCGCTCGTGGTCGGGCTGTCCGCGCTCACGGTCTTCGTGCTGCGTCAGACGGCGCTGCGGGACGCTGCGCTGATGGACGTCCGGGCGTTCACGACCCCGGCCTTCAGCCTCGCCGTGGCGCTCGCGGCGGTGACCATGATGGCCCTGTTCGGCACGCTCATCCTGCTGCCGATCTACCTGCAGAACGTCCTGGGCCGCTCCACGCTGGAGACCGGCCTCGCCCTGCTGCCGGGGGGTCTGGTCATGGGGATCCTGGGGTATGTCGTGGGCCGCACCTTCGACCGGACCGGGCCGCGGCCGCTGGTGCTGCCCGGGGCGGCCGTCGCCTCCGCCGCGCTGTGGGGGATGACCACGACGTTCGGGCCGCAGACCTCCCTGACGACCGTGGTGGCCTGGCACGTGGTGCTCAACACCGGCCTGGCCCTGATGTTCTCCCCCCTGATGACCAACGCCCTCGGGTCCCTGCCCCGCCGGCTCTACCCGCACGGCAGCGCGATCGTCTCCACGATGCAGCAGGTGGCCGGGGCCGCCGGCACGGCGCTGTTCATCACGGTGATGACCACAGCGCAGGTCGCCGGGGCGGAGGCCGACGCCGACCCGACGGCCGCGCTGATGGCCGGCGTGCACGCCGCGCTCCTGGCCGGGGCGCTGGTGTCGCTGGCGGCCGTGGCGGGCAGCCTCTTCGTCCGCCGGGCCGAGCCTCCGGCCGAACCGGTCGACGCCGCCTGACCGGATCGGGCGGCCGGGCTCAGCCGGCCAGCCGCTCGTGGAGGAAGGCCCAGGCCAGGGCGTGCCAGGTCGCCCACTGCGCCGCGGTGCTCGCCCCGCCGTGCCCGCCCTCGGTGTTCTCCCAGTAGGTCACGTCACGTCCGTGCTCCTCGAGGAGCGCCGCCATCTTCCGGGCGTGGCCGGGGTGCACCCGGTCGTCCCGGGTGGACGTGGCCAGGTAGACCGCGGGCGTCGGGCGCGAGGGGTCGAAGCGCTGGTAGGGGGAGTAGGTCCACAGCCACTCCCACTGCGCGGGGTCGTCGGGGTCGCCGTACTCCGCCGTCCACGACGCCCCGGCCAGAAGCAGGTGGTAGCGACGCATGTCGAGCAGCGGCACCTGGCAGACGACGGCGCCGAAGTCCTCCGGGTAGCCGGTGAGCATGTTGCCCACGAGCAGCCCGCCGTTGGACCGGCCGGTGCAGCCGAGCCGCTCCACGGAGGTCACCCCCCGGGAGACGAGGTCGCGGGCCACCGCGACGAAGTCCTCGTAGGCCCGGTGCCGCTCTGGTCCCAGGGCCGCCCGGTGCCAGCGCGGCCCGAACTCGCCGCCACCCCGGATCCCCGCGACGACGTGGACGTGGCCGGAGGCGAGCCAGGCGCGACCCACGACCGGGTCGTAGGCGGGGGTGAGGGCGTGCTCGAACCCGCCGTAGCCGTGGAGGACGGTGGGCGTGGTGCCGTCCGCGGGCAGGTCTGCCGGACCGACCTGCCAGTAGGGGACCCGCGTGCCGTCCGCGGAGGTCGCCCAGTGCTGGGACACCTCCAGGCCGGTGGCGTCGAACCGGGCCGGCGCCGCGCGGGGGGGTTCGAGGACCACCTTCTCGCCCAGGTGCGCCACCGAGAGCTCCATCGGCTCGAGGAAGCCCGTCGTGACCACCCACAGGTCCTCGCTGCGGTGGGCCTCGACCGCGGACACGCTGACCGTGCGCAGGCCCACGTCGAGGGCCCCGGTGAGGTCCTCGGCGGTCCAGGTCCCGTCCGGTGCGGGGGAGTGCACCTGCACGGTATGCCGCACGTCGACGAGCGCGGTCGTCACCAGGTGAGAGGCGGTCCAGGTCAGGTCCACCAGCGCGGAGCGCTCGTCGGGGACGAAGACGGCCGACCAGTCGGCCTTGCCGGCCTGGACGTCCGCCAGCGGGGCGACGAGCAGGCTGCCCTGGGTCCAGGTGCTCGACCCGCTCCCGGGGGTCCAGTCCTCCCGCAGCCGCAGCGCCACGTGGTCCTGGTGGACCGAGACGTCGGCGCTGGTGGGCACCGGGAGGGTCAGCGGCCCGTCGTCGGTCAGCACCATCGTCTCGGAGGCGTAGAAGGCGACCGCCCTGCGCAGCAGGGTGCGCCCGAGCTCCTGGTCGTGCTCGACGAACAGCCCGAGGTCGTCCTCGCCGACGGTGTGCACGACCTCGGCCTGCTCCACGGGGGTCCCGCGTCGCCACAGCCGCACGGTGCGCGGGTAGCCGGACCGGGTCGCCCCGGTGGGGTCGGCCGCGGTGGTCAGGTAGGCGTGGTCCCGGTCGCGCCAGGCGAGCCGGCCCTTGGCCTCGCCCTTCGTGAAGCCCTCCGGGGCAGGGACCCACTCCAGCGTGGTGAGGTCCAGCTCCCGGGTGGTCCCGGCGTCCGAGCCGCCGCGGGAGAGGTGTACCAGGGCCCGGTCGTGGGAGGGCCGCAGCACGCTCGCCCCCTGCCACGTCCACGGGACGTCCTCCTCCCGCGCCAGGGCGTCGACGTCGACGAGGACCTCCCACTCCGGCTCGGTCGTGCGGTAGGACTCCCAGGTGGTGCGACGCCATACCCCGCGGGGGTGGTCGGCGTCGGTCCAGAATCCGTAGAGGTGATCACCCGCCTGCCCGACGAGGGGGATGCGGTCGGGCGCCTCGAGCGCCTCCTGCAGCCCGGCGTGCAGGGAGGCGTACTTCGGGTAGGACCGCAGGCGGTCCTCGGCGGCGGTGCTGCGCGCCGCGACCCAGTCCATGGACGTCGGCGACTCGACCTCCTCCAGCCAGCGGCGGGGGTCGGAGTCGGTGGTCTCCGGCGGTGCGGATGCGTCGGTCATGGGACCCACCCCATCACGGATCGGGGGTGCTCCCGCGCAGGGAGACGAGGATGCCGGTCATCAGCAGCGCGGCACCGAGCAGCATCCGCCCGCTCATCACCTCGCCGAGCAGCAGCCAGCCGCCGAGGGCGCCGAACACCGCCTCCAGGGAGAGGATGAGCGCGGCGTGCGAGGGCTTGGCCTGCTGCTGGGCGACGACCTGGAGGGTGTAGGCCACGCCGACGGCGAACAGCCCGCCGTAGAGGACCGCCCACAGCGCGGGGGCGAACCCGGCGAACGGGCGCTCCTCCACCACCAGGGCCGTGCCGGCGGACAGCAGGGCGCAGGCGGCGAACTGGGCGGCGGACAGCTTGAGCGCGTCCACCGTCCGCACGAAGTGGTCGATGACGAGGATGTGCAGCGCCCAGAACAGCGCGCCGGCCAGGACGAGCAGGTCGCCGGTGGCGATCGTCAGGTCCTCGGTCATGCTCAGCAGCCACAGGCCGGGGACGGCCAGCCCCAGGCCCAGCCACACCGGCACCCCTGCGCGGTGGCCCAGCGCCAGGCCGAGCACCGGCACCAGCACGATGTAGAGCCCGGTGATGAAGCCCGCCTTGCCCGCCGTGGTCGTGGCGATGCCCACCTGCTGCAGCCCCGCCGCGGAGAAGAGGACGGCCCCGGCGGCCAGGCCCGGCAGGAGCGGGGAGCCTCCGACCCTGGGCGGGGTCTCGTCGAAGATCTCGCCGGCCGGGGGCTCGGGCGTCACGACCGGGGCGGTCCGCCGCTGCCGCGAGAACCACCAGATGAGGGGCAGCAGCGACAGCGCCCCGATGGCGAACCGGGCGGCGTTGAAGCTCATCGCCCCCATGTGGTCGGCACCGAGCCGCTGGGCGACGAAGCCCAGTCCCCAGATCGCCGCGGTCAGCCCCAGCAGCAGGTTGGCCCGGGTGCGCAGCGCGGGGTCGGGCTCCACGCGGGCCTCCTCGACGCCGGGGCCGCTCACGCGCCGGCCCGGTGGGCGAGCACGTAGGCGGGGGGCGCGACGGCATACCCCTGGAGCAGCCAGCGGGCCGCGGCGGGGAACCGCTCGGCCCAGGCGGTCTCGTGGTGGTAGGCCTGCGAGTCGTGGACGTAGCGGACCGGCACCCCGGCCCCCCGCAGGGAGCGGACCAGGCGCTCGGCGTCCTCGACGTAGCGGCGCTCGATGCCGGCGTCCTCGTGGCACTCGTGCCCGCCCACGTCGACGTAGACCCGGCCAGGGGCTCGGTCGGGCAGGGCGGCCTCCAGGTCGAGCAGGGCCTGCTCGCCCGGCCACCAGAACGCCGGGCTGAACACACCCGCCCCGCCGAAGACGTCGGGGTGCCGCTCCCACAGGTAGGCCGAGACCACCCCGCCGAGCGAGCTCCCGGCGGTGACGGTGTGCTCGGGACCCGGGAGGGTGCGCAGTGCGCCGTCCACGGCCGGCTTGAGGTGGTCGACGAGGAACGCGGCGTAGTCGGCGGCCCGACCGCCGCCCTCACCGGGCCTGGGGTACTGGGTGTACTCCTCGGCCCGGGCGGTCGGGGAGCAGGGGACGGCGACGACGATCGCGGGTATGCCGTCGCGCGCCAGGTCGGTCATGGCACGGTCGACCTCCCAGGACGCGCCCCCGAAGGACCGCTGGGCCAGGAAGGCGTTGTGCCCGTCGTGCAGGTAGAGGACCGGGTAGCGCTCCTGGCTCCCGTCGTAGCCCGGCGGCAGCCAGGCGTAGATTTCGGCCCGGCGGTCCAGCCCGGGCAGCTCCACATCGCGCCACGAGCGCAGGTCACCCGTGAGGGACGGGTCGGAGACGGGCAGGAGGTCGGCGGCGGTGAGCTTCACCCCCGCATCCTAGGAGCGCAGGAGACCGGATCTGCACCGTCGGCCGTTGCGGATCCGCACCCGTCGACGCCGCGGGGCAGGCACTAGGTTGGGCGGCATGAGGTATGACGTCGCCGCGGTCCGCGCGCTGTTCCCCGCCCTGGCCGGCGGGACGGCCCACTTCGACGGGCCGGGAGGGTCGCAGACGCCCGCACCGGTCGCAGAGGCGGTCGCCCGCATCATGACCTCCTCGATCGCCAACCGCGGCACCGTCACCGCCGCCGAGCGGCTCGCCGACGACGTCGTCCGGGAGACCCGGAGCGCGATGGGCGACCTGCTCGGCAGCGACCCCGGCACGGTGGTCTTCGGCCGCAGCATGACCGCCAACACCATGGACCTCGCGCGCACCCTGGCCCGTGCCCACGGCTGGGGGCCGGGCGACGAGGTCGTGGTCACCTCGCTGGACCACGACGGCAACGTCCGCCCCTGGGTGATCGCCGCCGAGGCGGTCGGGGCGACCGTGCGGTGGGCCGAGCTCGACCCCGCCACGGGAGAGCTGCCGGTCGAGGCCGTCCGGGAGGTCCTGTCCGGGCGCACCCGGCTCGTCGCCGTCACGGCCGCGAGCAACCTCGTCGGCACCCGGCCCGACCTGCCCGCCGTCGTCGCCGCCGCCCACGACGTCGGCGCCCTGGTCCACGTGGACGCGGTGCACCTGGCCGCCCACGACCTGCTCGACCGCGAGGCGCTCGGGGCCGACCTCGTGGCCTGCTCGCCCTACAAGTTCCTCGGCCCCCATCTCGGCGTCACCTGCGGCCGGGCGGACCTGCTGGAGGAGCTGCACCCCGACAAGCTGCTCCCCTCCAGCGACGCGGTGCCCGAGCGCTTCGAGCTGGGCACGCTGCCCTACGAGCTGCTCGCCGGCACGACCGCCGCGGTCGAGGTGCTCGCGGGTCTGGCGTGGGAGGGGGAGGGAGCCGCCGAGCACCCGGATCCGGCAGGCCTGTCCCGCCGCGAACGCCTGGCGGCCTCCTTCGCGGCGCTCCACGAGCACGAGGAGGGCCTGCGGGTGCGCGCCGAGGACGGGCTGCGGGCGATGGACGGCGTGACCGTCCACTCCCGGGCCGCCCACCGGACCCCGACCCTGCTGTTCACCCTCGACGGGGTCGAGCCCGCCGCCGTCCACCGCCGCCTGGCGGACCGGGGGGTGAACGCCCCGGCCAGCCACTTCTACGCGTGGGAGGCCAGCCACCGCCTCGGCCTCGGCGCCGGCGGCGGGGTCCGCGTGGGGATGGCGCCCTACACGACCGCCGACGAGGTGGACCGCCTCCTCGAGGGCGTCGCCGAGCTGGCGGCCCGGCGATGACCGCCGTGACCGGCCCGGCCTGGGTCGACACCGTCGTCTGGTGGCACCTCTACCCCCTCGGCTTCGTCGGGGCCGAGCGCACCGCCGCCGAGCACGCCGGGCAGGGCGGCGCGGTGGTCCACCGGCTGCCCCGCGTCACCGGCTGGCTCGACTACCTGCTGCAGCTCGGCGCCAACGGCCTCCTCCTGGGGCCCGTCCTCGCCTCCACCAGCCACGGCTACGACACGCTCGACCACTACCGGGTCGACCCCCGGCTCGGCGACGAGGACGACCTGCGCGAGCTCCTCGCCCAGGCCCGCGACAAGGGCATCCGGGTCGCCTTCGACGGCGTCTTCAACCACGTCTCCGAGGACCACGAGATCGTGCGCCGGGCGCTCGCCGCGGACGCCACGCCCGAGGACCGGGCCTGGCTGCGCTGGGTGGGGGAGTACCCCCGCGGGTTCGAGGGCAACCTCGACCTGGTCGAGCTGGACCTGACCCACCCCCCGGTCCAGGACTACGTCGTCGACGTGATGAGCCGCTGGCTCGACGCCGGCGTCGACGCCTGGCGCCTCGACGCCGCCTTCGCCCCCGGCGCGGACGCCTGGCGCCCCATCCTCGACCGGGTCCGGCAGCGGCATCCCGACGCCTGGATCCTGGCCGAGGTCATCCAGGGCGACTACGTCGACTTCGTCCACCGGTCGGGCGTGCACTCGGTCACCCAGTACGAGCTGTGGAAGGCCGTATGGAGCTCGCTCAACGACGTCAACCTGCACGAGCTGGCGTGGGCGCTGACCCGGCACGCCGACTTCTGCGCCGCCTTCCGCCCGCAGACCTTCGTCGGCAACCACGACGTCACCCGGATCGCCAGCAAGCTGACCGACGTCCGCCACGTCGGCACCGCGGCCGCCCTCGCCCTGCTGCTGCCCGGCGTGCCCTCCGTCTACGCCGGTGACGAGCAGGGCTTCACCGGCGAGAAGCTGGACCAGCCCGGGGGCGACGACTCCGTGCGCCCGCCCTTCCCGGAGAGCCCCGACGAGCTGCTGCCCCACGGCCAGGCCCTGCTGGCGGAGCACCAGCGGATCATCCACCTGCGCCGCACGCACCCGTGGATCACGAGGGCGACGGCCACCGCCCGGGACGTCGCGGGCGCCACGGCCGCGGTCGACCTGACCAGCCCCGAGGAGGACCACCGGCTCACCCTCGGCCTCAACCTCACCGACGACCAGGTCACCCTCGCCGGCGTCCACGGCGACCTTCCGGTGCCCGCCCACGGCTGGGCGCTCGGGTAGTCTGCGACGGTCCCCCGACGTGGACGGGACCCGCCCGGCATACCCCGTCGTCGTCCCGGAACCGCCCACCCGAGCCAAGGAGTGCACCCACGTGGCCATGCGCCTGTCGACCCTGTTCCTGCGGACCCTGCGCGAGGACCCGGCCGACGCCGAACTGCCCGGGCACAAGCTGCTCGTGCGCGCCGGCTACGTCCGGCGCGCCGCCCCGGGCGTCTACAGCTGGCTGCCGCTGGGTCTGAAGGTGCTGCGCAAGGTCGAGCAGGTCGTCCGCGAGGAGATGGACGCCATCGGCGGCCAGGAGCTGAGCTTCCCGGCGCTGCTGCCGCGCGAGCCCTACGAGGCGACGAACCGGTGGACCGAGTACGGCCCCAACCTCTTCCGGCTGCAGGACCGCAAGGGCAACGACATGCTCCTGGGCCCCACCCACGAGGAGATGTTCACCCTCGCGGTCAAGGACATGTTCAGCTCCTACAAGGAGCTGCCGCTGACGCTCTACCAGATCCAGACCAAGTACCGTGATGAGGCCCGCCCCCGGGCCGGGCTGCTGCGCGGCCGTGAGTTCGTCATGAAGGACTCCTACTCCTTCGACGTCGACGACGCCGGGCTGGAGGCCGCCTACCAGCGGCACCGCGAGGCCTACGTGCGCATCTTCGACCGGCTCGGCTTCGAGTACGTCGTCGTGCACGCCGACTCCGGCGCCATGGGCGGGTCCGCCAGCGAGGAGTTCCTCGCGGTCAGCCCCGTCGGCGAGGACACCTTCGTGCGCTGCGAGGCGAGCGGGTATGCGGCCAACGTCGAGGCGGTCGTCGTGCCCCAGGCGCCGCCGGTCGACCCCGCCGTGGTGGCGTCGACGCCCGCGGCGCACGTCGAGGACACCCCGGACAGCCCGACGATCGACACCCTCGTCGCGCAGGCGAACGCCCTGCACCCCCGTGTCGACGGCCGGCCGTGGACGGCGGCCGACACCCTCAAGAACGTCGTCGTCCTGCTCACCCACCCCGACGGGCGCACCGAGCCGCTGGCCGTCGGCCTGCCCGGGGACCGCGACGTGGACGCCAAGCGCCTCGAGGCCCAGGTCGCGCCGGCCCAGTGGGCACCGTTCGAGGAGAAGGACTTCGCCGCCTACCCGATGCTGGCCAAGGGCTACATCGGCCCGGCCGTCCTCGGGCTGGAGAAGGCCTCCGGGATTCGCTACCTGCTCGACCCCTCCGTCGCCGAGGGGTCGGCCTGGGTCACCGGCGCCGACGAGCACGGCAAGCACGTCTTCGACCTGGTGCTCGGCCGGGACTTCACGGCCGACGGTACGATCCAGGCCGCCGAGATCAAGGAGGGGGACCCGAGCCCGGACGGGGCCGGCACCCTGACCCTGGCGCGCGGCATCGAGATGGGCCACATCTTCCAGCTCGGCCGCAAGTACGCCGAGGCCCTCGGGCTGAAGGTGCTCGACGAGAACGGCAAGCTCGTCACGGTCACGATGGGCTCCTACGGCGTGGGGGTCTCCCGCGCGGTGGCCGCCGTCGCCGAGGCCACCCACGACGAGGTCGGCCTGTGCTGGCCGCGCGCCCTGGCCCCCGCCGACGTGCACGTCGTGGCGACCGGCAAGAGCCAGGACGTCTACGACCAGGGAGAGCTGCTCGTCGCCGACCTGGAGGCGGCCGGCCTGACGGTGATCTACGACGACCGCCCCAAGGTGAGCCCCGGAGTGAAGTTCAAGGACGCCGAGCTGCTGGGCGTGCCGACGATCGTCGTCATCGGCAAGGGCCTGGCCGAGGGCACGATCGAGGTCAAGGACCGCCGGACCGGCGGGCGCCGCGACGTGCCCGTGGAGCGCACGGTCGGCGAGGTGCTCGCCGAGGTGCGCGGCGACGCGCACCCGGCCTGACGGCATACCCCTCCGGTGCTGGAGAGCCTCGACCCGGGCGTCCTGGTCTTCCTCGCCCTGGCGGGCCTGGCGGCGGGCTTCGTCGACGCCGTCGTGGGCGGCGGCGGGCTGATCCAGCTGCCCGCCCTGCTCGTCGGGGTCCCGGGCGCCAGCCCCGTCCAGCTGCTGGCGACCAACAAGCTCGGCTCGATCGCCGGCACCGCGACCAGCTCGATCACCTACTTCCGCCGGGTCCGGCCCGACCTGCGCACCGCGCTGCCGCTGGCCGGGTCCGCCTTCCTCGGCAGCGCCGGGGGAGCGGCGACCGCCTTCCTCATCAGCAAGGAGGCGTTCAACCCGATCATCCTCACCGTGCTCGTGGCGGTGGGCGTCTACACCCTGGACAGGCCGTCGATGGGGCAGATGCAGCGGCTGCGCTTCGGGCACGTCCGGCCGCGGCGGCACCTGGCCGTGGCGCTGCTCATCGGGGTGGTGATCGGGGCCTACGACGGGGCGCTGGGACCGGGGACGGGGTCCTTCTTCGTCTTCGCGCTCGTCAGCGCGCTGGGCTACGGCTTCCTCGAGGCCAGCGCCAAGGCCAAGATCGCCAACCTGGCGACCAACCTGGCGGCCCTGGTGGTGTTCGTGCCGCAGGGCGCGGTGATGTGGGAGCTCGGGCTGGTCATGGGCGCCTGCAACATCGTCGGCGGCTACCTCGGCGCCCGGGTGGCGGTGGCCCGGGGCAGCCGGTTCGTCCGCGTCTTCTTCGTCCTCGTGCTCACGGCCTTCATCGTCAAGATCGGGCTGGACACCGCCGAGCAGCTCCTCGGCTGAGCCGCCGGGCGGGCTGGTCCCGGGCGGGCAGGAGCGGGGGGAGGGGCCCTCAGGGCTGCACGGGCTCGGCCTCGCACCCGCCGAGCAGGTCCACCGTGGCCGTGGTCCGCTCCCAGGTCTGGGGGTAGGTCTCCGGGGAGACCAGCCGGATGACGTGCGGCCCCGGCTGCGGGCCGGGGACGATCTCGACCCGGGTGGGCCGGTACTCCATCCGCGAGCTGACCTCGCCGTCCTCGTCCCGCGTCAGGGTGAAGGTGGCCACCATGCCCTCCTGGGTCGCCGGGGCCAGGCTGGCGTGGGTGTCGGGCGACTGGTTGGACAGGAAGTTGCCCAGCCCGTAGATCACGTGCCGACCGTCGACCTGCTCGCAGGGCTGGATGACGTGCACGTGCGTGCCGAGGATGAGGTCGACCTCGCCCGAGGAGAGCAGGTCGCCGGCGATCCGGGTCTGGTCCTCGGTCGGCTGCGCCTGGTACTCGTTGCCCCAGTGCATGCTCACCACGACGAAGTCGGCACCCTCGTCCCGGGCGGCACCGGCCTGCTCGAGGATGCCGTCGCTGTCCAGGTTGGGCCACGAGGCGTCGACCAGCCAGGGTGCCTCCCCGGGGATGGTGGTCGTGGGTGTGCCGGAGTTGGGGTAGGTGTAGGTGTAGGCCAGGTGGGCGACCCGGGCCGTGCCTTCCTCGGTCGGGACCTCGTAGACCTCCGCCCGCCCGGAACGCTCCTCGTCCGCCGTGGGGCCCGCGTAGCCCATCCCGGCCTCGCGGACGACCTCCTCGGTGGCCGCCAGCCCGTCGATGCCCATGTCCATGGTGTGGTTGGAGGCGAACTCGCACCCGTCGAACCCGGCACCGACCAGCGCGTCGGCCATCTCGCGGGGGGTGTTGAAGACGAGCCGGTCGGGGACCGACAGGTTGGTGTTGTCCGGGGACAGCGGGGTCTCCAGGTGGCACAGCGCCAGGTCGGCCTCCGAGATGGGGGAGGTCACGTCGGCGAACATGGGCGTGTAGTCGTAGGCGCCCTCGGCGCCGCCCGCGTAGGCGTTGGCGGTGAGGTTGAGCCGGGAGTGGGCCAGGATGTCGCCGGCCGCGGCGATCGTCACCTCCACCGGCCCGTCGGCGTCCGCGTCGTCCTCCTCCGCCAGCGACGACTCCGGCGGGGCCACCCCCTCCGCGGTCCCCTCCCCTGCGGTCCCGTCACCCGCGTCCTCGGTCGCCTCCTCGTCCTCGCCCTCGGGTGCGGGCGCGGGCGCGGGGACGGCCGTCGGGGTGTCCCCGGGAGCATCCTCGGTGCCCCCCGCGCAGGCGGCCAGCAGCAGGGCCGCGCCGAGGGCGACGGCGGGAACGGCGGACGTGCGTCGCACGGCACACCCCCTCCAGGTAGGCGATGGGCGCCAGACTAGCCCCGCCCCGGCAGGTCGTCGGGGACCGTCGTCGGCAGGTCGCACACGGTGCCCCGGCACACGGTCGCCGCGCGTCGGCCCCCGACCAGCAGGGTGCCCGGGTCGCCGTCCACCACCAGGGTGCCGACCGGGGTATGCCGCGCCGCCCGCCCGAGCGGTCCTGCGCCGACCGCCGTGCCCGACCCGTCCGCAGCGTCGTCCGCCCCGTCGTCGGGTCCGGCGGGGGAGAGCCGCACGAGGACCGGGCCGGCGAGGAGCTCCTCGGCCGCGACGAGCGCCCATCCCGCGAAGCGGGGGGCCTGCGCCACCAGGGCGGACATCCCGCCCAGGGCCGCGCCCGCCCGCTCCAGGTGGTCCGCGCGCCCCGCCTGGGCGCCGTGCCGGACCAGCGCCAGCGCTAGGGCGCTGACGCCCCCCGGCTCGGCGTTGTCCCCCTCCGGGCGAGGGTCCACCACGAGCCGTTCGGCGTCCCGGCCGGTGGCCGTGAAGCTCCCGTCGTGCCGGCCGAAGAGCCCCACCGCGTCGTCCAGCAGCCGGCCGGCCTCGGCCAGCCAGCCGGGGTCCCCGGTCGCCCGGTGTAGGGCCAGCAGGCCGTCGGCGAGGTCGCCGTAGTCCTCGGCCACCGCGAGGGCGTCGCCGACGGTGCCGTCCCGGGAGCTGCGCCGCAGCCGCCCGTCGACGACGTGCACGTCCAGCACGAACCGCGCGCAGCGGGCGGCCACGTCGACCCAGTCCGGCTCGTCCAGCACCCAGCCGGCGTGCGCGAGGGCGGCCACGAGCAGGCCGTTCCAGGCGGTGACGACCTTGTCGTCCCGGGCCGGTTGCGGCCGCAGGCTGCGGTGCAGGTCCAGCCGCTCCCGCACGTCCGCCCACCAGGCCGGGTCGTCCGGGTCCTGGCGCAGCTGCAGGGTCGAGGTGCCGTGCTCGAACGTGCCGGTCGCGGTGACGCCGAGCAGCGCGGCGGCCCGGCGCCCGTCCTCGTCCCCCAGGACCTGGCGGAGCTGGTCCGGCGTCCAGACGTAGGTGGCTCCCTCGACCCCGTCGGTGTCGGCGTCCAACGAGCTGGCGAAGGCGGCCTGCTCCGTCCACATCTCGCGCAGCAGCCACTCGACGGTCTCCCGCACCACCCGCCCGGCCCACGGGCGGGTCGCCGGGTCGGCCCGCAGCAGGTCGGTGTAGACGCCCAGCAGCAGGGCGTTGTCGTAGAGCATCTTCTCGAAGTGGGGGACCACCCAGGCGCGGTCCACGGCATACCGGGCGAAGCCGCCGCCCACCTGGTCGTAGGTCCCGGAGCGGGCCATCGCCTCGCAGGTCCGCCTCAGCATGCCCAGCGCCTGGTCGTCGCCGGTGCGCCCGTGGTGGCGCAGCAGGAAGGCCAGCACCATCGACGGAGGGAACTTGGGCGCCCCGCCGAAGCCGCCCCACCGGGGGTCGAACTCGCCCGCCAGCGTCCGGACGGCCGCGGCGAGATCGTCCTCGACGAGCGTGCGGCCCGGGGCCGCGCGGTCCTCGGCCCGGCGCAGCGCGGCGACGATCTGCGCACCGCCGGCGAGCACGCGCTCCCGGTCCTCCCGCCAGGCCTTCGCCGCACCCCGGACGAGCTGGGCGAACTGCTCACGAGGCAGGTAGGTGCCCGCCCAGAACGGCTCACCCTCGGGCGTGAGCAGGCAGGTCATCGGCCACCCGCCGCGACCGGTCAACGCGGTCGTGGCCGCCATGTACACGGCGTCGACGTCGGGACGCTCCTCCCGGTCGACCTTGACCGCCACCAGGTGCTCGCCGACGAGCCGGCCGACCTCATCGTCCTCGAAGGTCTCGTGCGCCATGACGTGGCACCAGTGGCAGGCCGCGTACCCCACCGACAGCAGCACCGGCACGTCCTGGCGACGGGCCTCGGCGAAGGCCTCCGGTCCCCACTCCCACCAGTCCACAGGGTTGTCCGCGTGCTGCAGGAGGTAGGGGGAGGTGCTGGCGGCCAGACGGTTGGGCATGCGTCCCACGGTATGCCGTCGGCGTGGGACCGGTCGGGACGGCCGGTGCCCGTCGGGGCGCCTTCAGGTCGGGGCGCCTTCGGGTCAGGGCGCGGTCATGCCCGGGAAGGGGCTGCCCCGCCCGCCGAGGCGGCGGTCCCAGGAGACCGCCTCCGCGACCACCCTGGCCACCCCCGTCAGCTGGGCCACGTCCCCGGACACCCGGGTGGCCGTCGTCAGGGCGGCGGGGGCGACGTCGGCCACCAGCCGGACGGCCAGGTCGCGGCGGTCCTCGCGGTCGGCCAGCGGTTCGGGCAGGTCGTAGCCCAGCGGCGGCACGGGCGCGGCCCGACCGGCCAGGCTGGTCAGCTGCCGGGTCAGACCCGCGACCTCCTCGAGCACCGACTCGTAGTCGGCACGCTCCTCGCCGCGGGACCGTGCCGCCAGCACCTCCAGGCCGAACACCGCCGGCCGCAGCGCGGCCAGCAGCGCCACCGCGGCCGCGTCCCGCGGCCCGGCCAGCGGAGGCCAGTCCACGGCGGCCCCGAGCTCCTGGGCGGACGCGGCGTGCTGCGCCGCCACCGAGACGAGCATCGCGAGGTGGGTCGGGGTCGCGGTGGAGGCGTCGCGCAGGGCCTCGGTGACGTCGGCGCGCAGCACCTGGCCGAGCCGGTCCGCCGGAGGCCGCTCGGGCCCGGCCGTCCGGTCGGCGTCGTCCGTGGGGGCGGTCGTGCGGGCGGTGTCGTCCGGGGCGGCGGTGACCACGGGGTCCGTGGGTGGTGCCGGCAACGGCACCCCGCCCAGCGTCACCAGCTGCTCCACCGTCTCCAGCTGGGCCTCCCAGGCGTCGCGCAGCCGGGAGGCGCGGCCGGACGGCACCTCCACCACCTCGAGCGCGGCCAGGTAGCCGTGGACGCGCCGACGCGCGGAGAGCAGCAGGGTGGTGTCGGGCGGCCAGGTGGTCGGGTCGTCGGGCTCCACCGCGCCGGTGGGGGACGTGCTGTCCGGCCCCTCGGACCCGTCGCAGGCCGCGAGCAGGCCCGCCAGCCCGACCAGTCCGCCGGAGCGCAGAAGGGCACGGCGGGACACGGTCGGGGGCATGACGGGGATCATCTCAAGGGGTAGGGTAGACGGTTCCGGACCGGTGGCCCGGCACCGCAGGGTGCCCGGGGGTCGGCAGACAGCAGAAGATCGCAGGAGGCACCTGATGGACACCCGGGCACGCACGGAGCTGCTCACCCAGGAGGTCGCCCAGGCCCTGCAGGGCAGCGGGGTCGTCGTCGACGAGGTGGTGGTCCAGCAGGCCGGCCGCCGCCGGCTGGTCCGGGTCTTCGTGGCCCGTGACGTCGAGGGCCTGGACCCTGGCGACACCACCTCCGTGGTCGAGCCGCTCACCCTCGACGAGATCGCCGAGGCCACCCGGACGGTCTCCGACACCCTCGACGCCTCCGACGCCACGGGCCAGGGCCCCTACACCCTGGAGGTGAGCTCGCCGGGCGTGGACCGGCCCCTGGGCAGCCCGGCCCAGTTCCGGCGCAACGTCGGTCGGCTGCTCACCGTCGGCCGCACCGACGGCGGCCCGGTCACCGGGCGCCTCGTGTCGGTGGACGGCGACGGCGTGCGGCTGGAGCAGGTGCGCGGCGGTGAGGCCCGACCGGGGGAGGAGCCCGACGACGCCCTGGAGCTCGCCTGGCCGAGCATCGAGCGGGCCTCCGTGCAGGTGGAGTTCTCGCGCCCCGACGGAAAGGACCACTGATGGACATCGACATGGCCGCGCTGCGGCTGCTGGAGCGCGAGCGCGAGATCCCGATGGACGTCATCGTCCAGGCGATCGAGCAGGCCCTCCTGTCGGCCTACCAGAAGATCGAGGGGCACTACCGCGACGCGCGCGTCGAGCTCGACCGCCGGAGCGGGCACGTGACCGTCTGGGCCCGCGAGCCCGCCCCCGTGCTGGACGACGGGACCCGGGGGGAATCGGGCCCCGAGTTCGACGACACCCCGGAGGGCTTCGGCCGGGTGGCCGCGGCCACCGCCCGCCAGGTCATCACCCAGCGCATGCGCGAGCTCGAGGACGACGCCGTGCTCGGCGACTTCCGGGCCCGGGAGGGCGACATCGTCTCCGGCGTCGTGCAGCAGTCCAACGACCCGCGCTTCGTCCTGGTCGACTTCGGCACGGTCGAGGGCGAGCTGCCGACCGCCGAGCAGGTGCCGGGGGAGAGCTACGGGCACGGGCAGCGTCTCCGCTGCTACGTCGTCAGCGCCAAGCGGGGCTACCGGGGACCGCAGATCATGTTGTCCCGGACGCACCCCAACCTGGTCCGCAGGCTCTTCGCCCTGGAGGTGCCCGAGGTCGCCGACGGCACCGTGGAGATCGCCGGCGTGGCCCGCGAGGCCGGGCACCGCACCAAGATCGCGGTGCGGGCCACGGTGCCGGGCGTCAACGCCAAGGGGGCCTGCATCGGGCCGATGGGCCAACGGGTGCGGGCGGTCATGGCCGAGCTGCAGGGCGAGAAGATCGACATCGTCGACTACAGCGACGACCCGGAGGAGTACGTGGCGGCGGCGCTGTCCCCGGCGCGGGTCCAGTCCGCCCGGATCGTCGACACGCGGACGCGGCAGGTCCAGGTCGTGGTGCCCGACTACCAGCTGTCCCTGGCCATCGGCCGCGAGGGTCAGAACGCCCGGCTCGCGCACCGTCTGACCGGGTGGAAGATCGACATCCGGGCCGACACCGAGGAGCAGGAGGAACGGGCGGGGCGGGAGGACGCCGTTCCCCCGGGCGTGTAGAGTGGAGAGCACTGCCCGTCCCACGACGTCCTCATCCGGCACGTCGCGCCGCACCCCGGTGCGCACGTGCGTGGGGTGCCGCCGCCGGGACGAGCAGTCCGCACTGCTGCGGGTCGTCGCGGTCCGCGGACCGGCGGACACCGACCGGTGGACCGTCGTCCCGGACGAGCGGCGCCGCGCACACGGACGAGGTGCCTGGGTGCACCCCGACCCCGAGTGCGTGCGGATCGCGATCGCGCGTCGTGCCTTCGGCCGCGCCCTGCGCCTGACGCAGGCCGGCCCGGTGGACACCACGGCCGTGCGGGAACGGTTCGAGCAGCAGACGTGACACGGCCGGGTCAACGGATCCGGCCGCCAGCAAAGGGCGGGCCCACCCGGGCCTGTCATCGAGGAACCGGAAGCGGGTTTGACGCTGATGAGCACCCGATGAGTACTCAGCGATGAGCACCCACCAGCACTAGTCACGGGCGTGCCCTGAAGGGGCCCGGTCGTGGCGCTACACCAAGGAGACACCACACCGTGGCCAAACTCAGGGTCTACGAGCTCGCCAAGGAGCTCGGGGTCGAGAGCAAGGAGCTGCTCGCCCACCTGAAGCAGCAGGGAGAGTTCGTACGGTCGGCATCGTCGACCATCGAGCCCCCTGTCGTCCGCAAGATCCGGGAGAACCCGCCCGCGGCGGCCGCCAAGGCCGAGCCCGCCGGCGGCGGGTCCCCGGCCCGCAAGCCCAAGCCCGCGTCCGGGGCCCCCAAGCCCGGACCGAAGGCCGCCCCGCAGCCGACCCCGGCGCCGGCGGCCCAGCAGCCCCCGACCACCGCCCCCGAGGAACGGCCCGCCGCGCCGCAGCCCGGGCCGACGGCCCCGGACGAGACGGCGGCTCCGGCGGCGAAGGCTCCCTCCGCGTCCCCGACCCCCGGCCCCCGGCCCGGACCGTCGGCCCCCGAGCAGTCCCCCGGTGGGGACGCACCGGCCGCGGGCGAGCGCCGGCCCGAGGGTGGAGCGACCCCCGGGCCACGTCCGGCCCGCCCCGGCGCCAAGCCCGGTCCGCGGCCCGGCAACAACCCGTTCTCCTCCAGCCAGGGCATGGGCCGTGAGCGCCGCGGAGGCGGCGACCGCGGCGCCGACCGTGGTGAGCGTGGCGGCGGCGCCCCCCGCCCCGGCAACAACCCCTTCGCCACCAGCCAGGGGATGCCCCGGCCCGGTGGTTCTCGCGGTGGACCCGCCGGTCCCGCCGGCCCCCGCCCGGGTGGTCCGCGTCCCGCGGCGCCCCGTCCCGGTGGTGCCCGTCCGAACCCCGGCATGATGCCCGAGCGCGCCGCGGTGCCCCGTCCTGGGGAACGGCCCGCCCGTCCGGGCGGCGGACGCGGCCGTCCCGGCGGCGGTCCCGGTGGACCGGGCGGTGCTCCCGGCGGCTTCCGTGGCGGCCCCGGTGGCCGCGGCGGCGGACCGCGGGGCCGTGGTGGCACGGCCGGTGCCTTCGGTCGTGGCGGCGGAAAGGTCCGCGGGCGCAAGTCCAAGAGGGCCAAGCGCGCCGAGTTCGAGCAGATGCAGGCGCCGTCGATCGGCGGCGTCAACGTCCCGCGCGGCAACGGGCAGACCGTCACGGTGCGCCGCGGAGCCTCGCTGACCGACTTCGCCGACAAGATCAACGTCGACCCGGCAGCGCTGGTGACGGTGCTCTTCCACCTCGGTGAGATGGCCACGGCGACCCAGTCGTTGGACGAGGACACCTTCGGCGTGCTCGGCTCCGAGCTGGGCTACGACATCCGCGTCGTCTCCCCCGAGGAGGAGGAGCGCGAGCTGTTCAGCGCGTTCAACATCGACCTCGAGGCCGAGGCGGAGGCCGAGTCCGAGGAGGACCTGCTGCCGCGGCCCCCGGTCGTGACGGTGATGGGTCACGTGGACCACGGAAAGACGCGGTTGCTCGACGCGATCCGGGAGTCCGAGGTCGGTGCCGGCGAGACCGGTGGCATCACCCAGCACATCGGTGCCTACCAGGTGCACGCCGACCACGACGGCGAGGACCGCGCGATCACCTTCATCGACACCCCGGGCCACGAGGCGTTCACCGCCATGCGTGCCCGTGGAGCCAAGGTGACCGACATCGCGATCCTGGTCGTGGCCGCCGACGACGGCGTGATGCCGCAGACCGTGGAGGCGCTCAACCACGCGCAGGCAGCGAACGTGCCCATCGTCGTGGCGGTCAACAAGATCGACGTCGAGGGTGCCAACCCGGCCAAGATCCGTCAGCAGCTCACCGAGTACAACCTGGTGGCCGAGGAGTACGGCGGGGAGACGATGTTCGTGGACGTCTCCGCCAAGGAGGGCAGGAACATCGAGCAGCTGCTCGACGCGGTCCTGCTCACCGCGGACGCCGCCCTGGACCTGCGGGCCAACCCCGACAAGGACGCCCGCGGCGTGGCCATCGAGGCCAACCTCGACCGCGGCCGCGGAGCCGTGGCCACCGTCCTGGTCCAGCAGGGCACCCTGCGGGTCGGCGACGCGATCGTCGCCGGTGGCAGCCACGGACGCGTGCGGGCCATGCTCGACGAGCACGGCAACAACGTGCAGGAGGCGCCGCCCTCGCGGCCCGTCCAGGTCCTCGGCATGGACTCGGTCGCCCGCGCCGGCGACACCTTCCTGGTGGCGCCGGACGACCGCACCGCCCGGCAGATCGCCGAGAAGCGCGAGGCGGCCGACCGGCAGGCGGCCCTGGCCAAGTCCCGCAAGCGGATCAGCCTGGAGGACCTCAACCAGGCCCTCGCCCAGGGCAAGGTCGAGACGCTCAACCTCATCCTCAAGGGCGACGTCTCCGGTTCGGTCGAGGCCCTCGAGGACGCCCTGCTGCAGATCGACGTCGGCGACGAGGTCGACCTGCGGATCATCGACCGCGGCGTCGGTGCGATCACGATGAACAACATCAACCTGGCGGTCGCCTCCGACGCGATCATCCTGGGGTTCAACGTGCGGGCCGAGGGTCAGAACGCGGACTACGCCGAGCGCGAGGGCGTGGAGATCCGCTACTACGGGGTGATCTACCAGGCCATCGAGGACATCGAGAACGCCCTCAAGGGCATGCTCAAGCCCGAGTACCAGGAGGCCGAGACCGGGACGGCGGAGATCCGTGAGATCTTCCGCAGCTCCAAGTTCGGCAACGTCGCGGGCTGCCTGGTCCGCAGCGGGGAGATCCGCCGCGGTGCCAAGGCCCGCATCACCCGTGACGGCGTGGTCGTCACCGAGGGTCTGGAGATCGCCGGTCTGCGGCGGTTCAAGGACGACGTGACCGAGGTCCGGGAGGGCTTCGAGTGCGGTGTCAACCTGGGGTCCTTCAACGACCTCCAGGTCGACGACCTCATCACCACCTACGAGATGCGCGAGATCCCGCGCAGCTGAGGCTGCGCCCTTCCGCACCAGGAAGGCCCGGTCCGTCCCCAGGGACGGACCGGGCCTTTCCTGGTGCCCGGGGAGGCTAGACCAGCAGCGCCCGGCCGAGCCAGTCGCCCTCGGCGCACCCCGGGAGCACGGCGTAGACGGCCGATCCCACGGGGACGGTCCAGATGTTGAGCAGGTCGCCCTCGGCCAGCCGCCGCTGGACGGGCAGGAACTGCCGCACCGGGTCGGCCTGGAAGGCCGCGAAGAGCAGGCCCGTCTCCACGGTGCCGTCGGTCCCCACCTGCTCGTAGCTGTACGGCCGGCGCAGGAAGCGTTCGTGGGGGGCGTGCGGGCTGGCGCGCCGCACGTGGGCGTGCCGGTCGACGACGGGCAGCCCGCTGGGCAGCACCGCGTGCAGGTCCACCGGGGTGGACTCCTCCCCGCCCGTCAGCGGCGCCCCCGTGGCCAGGTCCCGGCCCACCGCGTGCTCGCGGGCGACGCGGTCGGCCCGCTCCCAGTCCTCCATGTCCATCCGGATCCGGCGCAGCACCAGGCTGGACCCGCCCACCCATCCCGGGTGAGAGGCCGACGCCGGGCCGATCCACAGCAGGTCCGCGTCCCGGTCGGCGACGTCCGGCTGGACGGTGCCGTCGACCTGCCCGAACTCGTTGCGGAAGGCCAGCCCGGCCTGCTCACCGGGATCTCGGAAGCCCGGCTGCACCCACCGCGGCGTGGCGATGCCGCGGGCCGCCCCCACGAGCAGACGGCGGGCGTGGGCCAGCGGGACGGGGGAGTGGGAGCACAGCTGCAGGAGCAGGTCGGTCCCCCCGTAGGCCTCGTCCAGGTCGTCGACCGGCATCGGCGGCAACGGGGCCAGCCACGAGGGCCGCCGGTCGTCCAGGCCCAGCCGGTCGAACAGCCCCGGCCCCCAGCCCACCGTGACGGTCAGCCCCGCCGGTCGGGCGGCCACCTCCGGCTCCTGGTCGGTCACCGGTGCCACGCCTGCGGTGAGACGTGAGATGTCGTCGGTCCACACCCGCATGAGACGGCCCAGCTCGGTCGTCCCCACGCCGTCGTCGAGGTCCATCCCGACGAAGACCGCATGGGGCGGGGGCGGGGTGGTGATGCCGGCCTGGTGCTCGCCGTGGAAGGGCACGACGAGGTCCGCCGTTCCCGTGGAGGAGGTCCCGGGGGCGGAGCCCTCCGACGCCGCGCCCGAGGACGCGACCGCCCCGGCGAGCGTGAACGCACCGGCACCGCCGAGCAGGCCACCCTTGAGCAGGGCCCGGCGACCCAGGTCGGGAGCACTCACCGGTCCTCGGTCTCCTGCTCGGGCGCGTACTCCTCCTCCGCCCCGGAGAAGGCCCGGGCGGACACGGTGAACTCATGCTCGCCCCCGTCGGCGTCCACGACCACGAGGGCGACCTCCTGGCCCGTCTCGACCGGCTCCGCCAGCTGCATGAGCATCAGGTGGTCGCCTCCGGGCTCCAGGGCGTGCTCGCCGCCGGCGGGGACCACGAAGCCGTCCTCGGCCTCGCGCATGACGCGACCGCCGGCCCCGTCGTCGACGGTCACGTGCATCTCGGCCATGCCGGCCAGCTCGCTGCGGACCTCGACGAGGTGCAGGTCGGCGTCGCCCTCGTTGGTCAGGGTGCCGAAGACCCCGGTCATCGGGCCGTCGGTCGCCTTGGCCCAGCCGTCCTCGAGCGTGAGGGCGGCGTCGTCGGCGGCGGTGGCCGAGCCGTCGGTCGGGTCGGCGGAGGTGGAGCCGCACCCCGTCAGGGGCATGGCGAGGGCGAGGGCCAGGGTGAGCGCGGGCAGCGCGGAGCGGCGGACGGTGGGCATGAGGTTCTCCTGGGATCGGGTCTGGGCGGGAGGGGGTCAGGGCACGACGACGTCGGCGGCGCCCTCCCGTCCCAGGAGAGGTGCGGAACGGCCGCGGGGGCCGGGCAGACCCCGACGACGGCGGGCCGGCGGGGTCGGACGGGGACGCGCACGGTGCCCGTGTCCATCAGCCGGCCCCACCAGGACGTCGCCTCGCGCCAGAGCGCCGCGGCGGCGGCCCACAGGACGACCACGGTCACCGAGGCCAGGAGGTGCAGCAGGAGCATCCAGGTCCCACCGTGACCGAGGACCGTCAGCAGCTCGGCGGGCGCGGGCGTGCCCCCCACCACCGCCGGCAGGTGGCCCGCGTGCCCGGTGACGACACCGGTGCCCGGGGCCGGCGTCACCGGCAGCCGGGTCTGTCGTCCGAGCAGTGGCGCCAGGGCAAGAGCGGCATGGGTGAACCCCTGCCCGGCACCGACCGTCACCAGCAGCCGGGCGGCCCCCGGCCCGCGGGCCGAGCCCCGCCCGGGAGGGACCAGGAACCACGCGAGGAGCAGGGTCGCCGAGCCCGCCCACAGGAGGGCGCCGGGGGAGAGGGCCGCGTGCGGGCCGTCCGCGGCCCCGTGCCCGCCCGCCCCGAGGTGCGCGAGCAGGCCCCAGCCCACCGCGAGGGCGGACAGCGTGCCCGCGCGGGCACCCCTGGCCACCCACGTCATACCCACCAGGGTATCCCACGCGTCGCGGGTGAACGGTGCCCCGCGAGGTCCGTAGGATGGTCGGGCCCGTGCCGCCGAGGACCCGTCCGGCACGCCCCGACCCACCGCCGACCCAGGAGGACCCATGGCAGACCAGGCCCGCGCCCGCCGCATCGCCGAGCGCATCAAGCAGCTGGTGACGCAGGGACTGTCCCAGGTGGTCAAGGACCAGCGGCTCGGTTTCGTGACCGTCACCGACGTGCGCGTGACCGGCGACCTGCAGCACGCCAGCGTGTTCTACACCGTCCTGGGCGAGGAGGAGGACCGGGCGACCGCCGCGGAGATCCTCGAGGCCTACCGGGGCCGGCTGCGCTCGTTCGTGGGGCGCGGCCTGGGGATCCGGCTGACCCCCAGCCTGGAGTTCATCCTCGACGCCCTGCCCGAGGACGCCGCCCACATGGACGAGCTGCTCCGTCAGGTGGCCGAGCGGGACGCCGAGCTGGCCCGCCAGCGGGCCGCCGCGGGCTACGCCGGGGAGCCCGACCCCTACCGCCGGCCGGCCGACGAGGACGGGGACGACGCGGACGAGCGACCGGGCGACCTGCCGGCGGATGACCGCTGAGGGTGTCGGCGACGGCCTGCTCGTCGTCGACAAGCCCGCCGGCTGGACCAGCCACGACGTCGTCGCCCGCGCTCGTCGCCTGTGCGGCACCCGCCGGGTGGGGCACGCCGGCACCCTGGACCCGATGGCCACCGGCGTCCTCGTGCTCGGGGTGAACCGGGGCACCAAGCTGCTCACCTTCCTGGTCGGCCACGACAAGGGGTATGCCGCCACCGTGCGCCTGGGACGCTCCACCGTGACCGACGACGCCGAGGGGGAGACCACGGGCGGGGCCGACGCGGGCGACCTGGACGACGCCCGGGTGCTGGAGGCCGTCGCCGGCCTGACCGGGGCGGTGCAGCAGGTGCCCAGCGCGGTGAGCGCGGTCAAGGTCGACGGTCGCCGGTCCTACGCCCGGGTCCGCTCCGGCGAGGAGGTCGAGCTGGCGGCCCGGCCCGTGACCGTGCACCGCTTCGAGGTGCTGGGGCGCCGGGACGTGGTCCTGGAGGACGGCCACCGGGTGGTGGACCTGGACGTGGAGGTGGAGGTGTCCTCGGGCACGTACGTGCGGGCGCTGGCCCGCGACCTGGGGGCCGCCCTCGGGGTCGGCGGGCACCTGACCGCCCTGCGGCGCACCCGGGTCGGCGGCTACACCCTCGACCGGGCGGTGACCCTGGACCAGCTCGACCCGGACACCGGCGACGGCCCGTCCGCCCACCTGCTCGACCTGGCCGCCGCGGCCCGCGCCGCCCTCGACGTCCGGCAGCTGGACGAGGCCGAGGCCCGGGCCCTCGGCTACGGCCAGCGGGTCCCCTCGGCCGTCCCCGGGCGCACCTCCCCGGTGGCGGCGGTCGGGCCCGACGGCACCCTGGTCGCCGTCCTCGACGAGAGCGGCCCGACCGCCCGGGCGCACGTGGTCCTGGCCCCCGCCGGGCAGAAGTAGAGTAGGCGCCCGTGCACCGCTGGACGAGCCTGGACCAGGTCCCCCCCGACCTGGGCCCCACCGTCGCCACCCTGGGCAACTTCGACGGCGTGCACCGGGGGCACCGGGCCGTCCTGGAGACCGTCGTCGCCACGGCCCGGGAGCGCGGGCTGGCCTCGGTGGCGGTCACCTTCGACCCCCACCCCGTGGCCGTGCTGCACCCCGAGCGGGCGCCCCAGGAGATCACCGGCCTGGACCACCGGCTCGACCTGCTGGCCGGGCTCGGGCTCGACGGCGTCGTCGTCGTGGAGTTCACCCGGGAGTACGCCCTGCTGACGCCCGAGGACTTCGTCGTGCAGACCTTCGTCGACGGGCTCCGCTCCCGGGTCGTCGTCCTCGGGCAGGACTCGCGCTTCGGCCTGCACAACAGCGGCGACGTCGGCACCATGCGCGAGCTGGGCCGCCGGTACGGCTTCGAGGTGCTCGTGCAGGGCACCGTGGGGGAGCAGGAGCAGGGGCGGCGCACGTGGTCCTCCACCGCCCTGCGGGAGGCGATCCAGACCGGGGACATGGAGACCGCCACCGAGATCCTGGACCGGCCGCACCGCGTCTCCGGCGAGGTGGTGCACGGGCACCACCGCGGCCGGGACCTGGGCTACCCGACGGCCAACCTCAGCACCGACAGCGAGGGGATGGTGCCCGCCGACGGCGTCTACGCCGGCTGGCTCGAACGGCCGTCGCTGCCGGCGGACGACCCGGACCACCGCCTCCCCGCCGCCATCTCGGTCGGCTCCAACCCCACCTTCGACGACGTCGAACGCACCGTGGAGGCCTACGTCCTGGACCGCGACGACCTCGACCTCTACGGGGAGACCGTCGCCGTCGACTTCGCCCTGCGGCTGCGCGGCAACGACCGCTTCGAGACCGTGGACGACCTGCTGTCGCAGATCGCCCTCGACGTCGAGCGCACCCGCACCCTCCTGGGCTGACCCCGGGTATGGCGTCGCGCGCCCTGGCGGCCCGGCTCGCCCGGGCGGACTGGGGCCTGATCGTCGCCGCCGGCGGGCTCTCGCTCGTGGGCACGCTCCTCGTGTGGTCCGCCACCCACGAGCAGGTCGGCCCCGCCCTGGCCGTGCGGCATCTGGTCACCACGGCGGTCGGCGTCGCGGCCGCCCTCGCGGTGCTGCTGCTGGACGTCCGCCGGCTGCGCGCACTGGCCCCGGTGGCCTACGTCGGCGGGGTGGCCGGTCTGTTGCTCGTGCTGACCCCCCTGGGGCAGACCGTCAACGGGTCACGCTCCTGGCTCTTCCTGCCCGGCGGCTTCTCCCTCCAGCCGGCCGAGCTGGCCAAGATCGGCCTCGTCCTCGGCCTGGCCGTCATCCTGGCCGAGGGGCGGGACCGGTGGCGCCCGCCCCGGGCCCGGGAGGTGCTGCTGGCCTGGGCGCTGGCGGGGCTGCCGGTGGTGCTCATCCTGCTCCAGCCGGACCTGGGCAGCGCCCTGGTGCTGGGGATGCTGACCGTCGGGGTGGTCGCCGCCTCGGGCGCGTCCTGGCGGTGGACGACCGCAGCCCTGGCCGGCACCGCCGCCGCCGTCGTCGCCGCCGTGCGCGTGCCCCTGCTCGACCCCTACCAGGTCGACCGGCTGCTGGCCTTCCGGGACCCGTCCCTGGACCCGCTGGGCATCGGCTACCAGACCCGGCAGGTGCGGCTGGCGATCGCCTCGGGGGGCTGGGACGGGGCCGGTCTGGGGCAGGGGCCCCACACCCAGGGCGGTTTCGTGCCCTTCCAGCACACCGACTTCATCTTCTCCGTGGCCGCCGAGGAGCTGGGCCTGCTGGGCGCCGGCGGCCTCCTGCTGCTGCTGGGCTTCCTGGTGCTGCGCGCCCTCGTCGTGGCCCTGCGCTGCGAGGACCCCTTCGCCCGGCTCGTGGCCGTGGGGGTGGCGAGCTGGTTCGCCTTCCAGATCGTGCAGAACGTGGGGATGAACCTGGGGCTGCTGCCGGTCACCGGTCTGCCGCTGCCGTTCCTGTCCTACGGCGGCTCCTCGATGCTGGCCTGCTGGGTCGCGGTCGCCCTCGTCTCCGCCGCGCAGCAGGACGGGTGTGGGGGTCGCTGACGCCGGGGCGGCGGCGTGACAGAATCGGCCCCAGCCCGTGCCAGCCGACGAAGGAGTTGACGATGGCCCGATCTGCGACCGACGAGAAGGTCGACCGGAGCATCATCGAGAACCGCGCCCCCAGCGTGGGACACATGTTCCGCGAGCGAGTCCAGGCCCTGCCGCAGGGCGAGGCGTTCCGTCACCCGGTCGGGGACGGGTGGGAGTCGCTGACGTGGAGCCAGACCCGGGACCGGGCCTACGCCCTGGCCGCCGGACTGGTCGAGCTGGGCGTGCAGCCGGAGGAGCGCGTCGCGCTGATGTCCTCCACCCGCATCGAGTGGGTGCTCTCCGACCTGGCCGTCATGTGCGCCGGAGCCGCCACCACCACGATCTACCCGACCACGATCACCGAGGACGTGGCCTACATCGTGGCCGACTCCGGGAGCCGGGTCGTCATCGCCGAGGACGACGAGCAGGTCGCCAAGCTGCGTGAGCGGGCCGGCGAGCTGGGCGAGGTGCTCAAGGTCGTCGTGGTCGACGGCCAGGGCGACGGCGAGCACGTCATGAGCTTCGCCGAGCTCGAGGAGCTCGGGCGCGGCCGGCTCGAGCGCGAGCCCGACGTCGTGGACGCCCGGATCGACGCCCTCACCCCCGAGCACCTGGCCACCATCATCTACACCTCCGGCACGACCGGACGCCCCAAGGGGGTGCGGCTGCCGCACTCCGCGTGGACCTACGAGGCCGCCGCCGTGGCCTCGATCGGCATCCTCAGCCAGGACGACGTGCAGTACCTGTGGCTCCCGCTGGCGCACGTCTTCGGCAAGGTGCTGCTCGCCCTGCCGCTGCAGATCGGCTTCCCGACCGCGGTCGACGGGCGGCCGGACAAGATCGTCGAGAACGTCGCCGTCGTGCAGCCGACCTTCATGGGGGCCGCGCCGCGGATCTTCGAGAAGGTCTACGGCAAGATCACGACGATGATGATGGACGAGGGGGGCGTCAAGGCGAAGCTGTTCACCTGGGCCTCCGGGGTGGGCAAGGAGGTCGGGGAGATCCGGGCCGCCGGCGGTCAGCCGGGCGGCCTGCTGGCCACCAAGTACCGGTTGGCCGACAAGCTGGTCCTCAGCAAGATCCGGGGCCGCTTCGGCGGCAAGGTCCGGTTCTTCATCTCCGGCTCGGCCGCGCTCAACACCGACGTCGCCCGATGGTTCGACGCCATGGGGCTGCTCATCCTCGAGGGCTACGGCCTCACCGAGACCAGCGCAGCCTCCTTCGTCAACCGGCCTGCGCCGGGAGGCTACAAGTTCGGGTCCGTCGGCTGGCCGCTGCCGGGGACGGAGGTGCGGATCGCCGAGGACGGCGAGATCCTGCTCCGGGGCCCGGGCGTCATGGAGGGCTACCACCAGCTGCCCGAGGAGACCGCAGCCAGCCTCGACGCGGACGGGTGGTTCGCCACCGGCGACATCGGCGAGGTCGACGAGCTCGGCTTCCTGACGATCACCGACCGCAAGAAGGACCTGTTCAAGACCTCCGGCGGCAAGTACGTCGCACCGTCGTTGATCGAGTCCCGGTTCAAGGGGATCTGCCCTTACGCCAGCCAGCTGATCGTCGAGGGCGACGGGCGCAAGTTCGTCTCCGCGCTCATCACCCTGGAGCCCGAGGCGATCTCGGCGTGGGCGGCCCAGAACGGCATGGCCGGCGACTCCTACCACCAGATCGTCACCTCGGACAAGGCCCGGGAGATGGTGCAGGGCTACGTCGACGAGCTCAACTCCCAGCTCAACCGGTGGGAGCAGATCCGCGAGTTCCACATCCTCGATCACGACCTGTCGGTCGAGGAGGGCGACCTGACCCCGAGCATGAAGCTCAAGCGCAAGGTCGTCACGACCAAGTACCGCGACAAGCTCGACGAGTTCTACGCCGAGAGCTAGGACACGCCGCGTCCAGCCGCCGCCGCCGGGGGAACCCCCGGCGGCGGCGGCTTTCCAGGCCGGGCGTCGCTGCATACCCTGGACCGCATGTCCTCGCCCTCGCGCCCCCCGACCCGTGCCCGCGGAGCCTCCGTCCTGGCCGACCTGGAGCCGCTGCTGGAGCAGGTGAGCAAACCGGTCCAGTACGTCGGCGGCGAGCTCAACTCCCAGGTCAAGGACTGGGACTGCGGGGGCGAGCACACCGTGCGCTGGGCCCTGATGTACCCCGACGCCTACGAGGTCGGTCTGCCCAACCAGGGGGTGATGATCCTCTACGAGGTCCTCAACGAGCAGCCCGAGGTGCTGGCCGAGCGCACCTACGCGGTGTGGCCGGACCTGGAGGCCCTCATGCGGGAGCACGAGGTGCCCCAGTTCACCGTCGACGCGCACCGGGCGGTCGGCGACTTCGACGTGCTGGGTGTCAGCTTCTCCACCGAGCTTGGCTACACCAACATGCTCACCGCCCTCGACCTGGCGGGCATCCCCCTCCACGCCCGCGACCGCACCGAGGAGCACCCCCTGGTGATCGCGGGCGGCCACGCCAGCTTCAACCCCGAGCCGGTCGCCGACTTCGTCGACGCCGCGGTGGTCGGCGACGGGGAGGAGGCTGTGCTGGCCGTCTCGACCATCCTCCGCGGCTGGAAGGAGGCCGGACGGCCCGGTGGCCGCGAGGGGCTGCTGCTCCAGCTGGCCGCCACGGGCGGCGTCTACGTCCCGGCGTTCTACGACGTCGACTACCTGCCCGACGGGCGCATCCAGCGGGTCGTCCCCGCCCGGCCCGGGGTCCCCTGGCGGGTCGCCAAGCACACGGTGATGGACCTCGACTCCTGGCCATACCCCAAGCAGCCGCTGGTGCCGGTCACCGAGTCGGTCCACGAGCGGATGAGCGTGGAGATCTTCCGCGGCTGCACCCGCGGGTGCCGCTTCTGCCAGGCGGGGATGATCACCCGGCCGGTCCGGGAGCGTTCCATCACCGGCATCGGCGAGATGGTCGAGCGTGGGCTGGCGGCCACCGGTTTCGAGGAGGTCGGGCTGCTCTCGCTGTCCTCGGCCGACCACTCCGAGATCGCCGAGGTCACCAAGGACCTGGCCGACCGCTACGAGGGCACCCAGACGGGGCTGTCGCTGCCCTCGACCCGGGTGGACGCGTTCAACATCGAGCTGGCCAACGAGCTGACCCGCAACGGGCGCCGCTCCGGTCTGACCTTCGCCCCCGAGGGCGGCAGCGAGCGCATGCGCAAGGTGATCAACAAGATGGTGACCGAGGAGGACCTCATCCGCACGGTCGCCGCGGCCTACGCCGCCGGGTGGCGCCAGGTCAAGCTCTACTTCATGTGCGGGCTGCCGACCGAGACCGACGAGGACGTCCTCCAGATCGCCGACCTGGCCAAGCGGGTCATCGAGACCGGTCGGGAGGTGTCGGGGCACCGGGACATCCGCTGCACCGTCTCCATCGGCGGCTTCGTGCCCAAGCCGCACACCCCCTTCCAGTGGGCCGCCCAGCTGGGTGCGGACGAGACCGACGCCCGGCTGGCCAAGCTGCGGGAGGCGCTGCGCTCGGACCGCCGGTACGGGTCGGCGATCGGGTTCCGCTACCACGACGGCCAGCCCGGCATCGTCGAGGGCCTGCTCTCACGGGGGGACCGCCGACTGGGTGCGGTGATCGAGCAGGTCTGGCGCGACGGCCAGCGGTTCGACGGCTGGAACGAGCACTTCTCCTACGACCGCTGGATGGCCGCGGCGGAGCGGGGCCTGTCGGGCACCGGGGTGGACGTCGCCTGGTACACCACCCGGGAGCGTGGGCAGCACGAGGTGCTGCCCTGGGACCACATCGACTCCGGCCTGGACAAGGAGTGGTTGTGGGAGGACTGGCTGGACGCCCTCGACGAGCGCGAGGTCGAGGACTGCCGGTGGACGCCGTGCTTCGACTGCGGCGTCTGCCCGCAGATGGACACCGAGATCCAGATCGGCCCGACCGGCCGGAGGCTCCTGCCCCTGTCGGTGGTGCGCTGACCCGGCGCCCTGCCGCCCGTGGGATCCGGTGCTGCCGCGTCGGATCCCACGGCCCGGTCGCCTACAGCTTGCGCGCCCGGACCACGCCGTCGATGGCCAGGATGGACTGCTTGAGGTCGTCCATCACCTCGCCCTCGACGTCGACGAGGGTGTAGGCGTACTCGCCCCTTGACCGGTTGGTGAACTCGGCCACGTTGAGCCCCGCCTCGCCCAGGACCCCGGTGATCTGGCCGATCATCGTGGGGCGGTTCTGGTTGAAGATCCCCAGCCGGGTGGTCCCGGGCGTACGGGCCATGACGACCTCGGGGAAGTTGACCGAGTTGCGGATGTTGCCGTGGAGCAGGAAGTCGGAGAGCTGGTCGACCGCCATGACGGCGCAGTTGTCCTCGGCCTCGCCGGTCGAGGCTCCCAGGTGCGGCAGGGCGATGACCTTGGGGTGGATCGCCCCGGCCTCGGTGGGGAAGTCGTTGACGTAGGCGTGCAGGTGCCCCGAGTCGAGCGCCTCGAGGACGGCGGCCTCGTCGACGACACCGCCGCGGGCGAAGTTGAGGATCACCCCGCCCTCGGGCATGAGGGAGATCCGGTGGGCGTCCACCAGGCCCCTGGTGCCCTCCACCAGCGGGACGTGGGGGGTGACCATGTCGGAGCGGGAGAACAGCTCCTCCACGCTGGTGACCTGCTCCACCTGGGGGGAGAGCTGCCAGGCGCGCTCCACCGTGATCGCCGGGTCGTAGCCCAGGACCTTGAGCCCGAGCGACTGGGCGGCGTTGGCCACGAGCACGCCGATGGCGCCCAGCCCGACCACGCCCAGGGTGCGCCCCGGCAGCTCGAAGCCGGCGAACTGCTTCTTGCCCGCCTCCACCTGCTTGTCGAGGTCCTTGCCGGACAGCGCCCGGCCCGCCACGAGGTCACGGGTGTAGTCCGCGGCGTGGTAGAGGTTGCGCGCCGCCAGCAGCATCCCGGCGATGACCAGCTCCTTGACCGCGTTGGCGTTCGCCCCGGGGGTGTTGAACACCGGGATCCCCCGGGCGGCCAGCCGGTCCACGGGGATGTTGTTCGTGCCCGCTCCGGCCCGCGCGACGGCATACACGGAGTCGGGGATCTCGACCGAGTGCAGGTCGGCCGACCGGAGCAGCAGGGCCCGGGGCTCGGCGATGTCGGTCCCGATGTCGAAGACGTCCCGGTCGAGCCGCTGCAGCCCGACGGGGGAGATGGCGTTGAGGGTCTGGATCGCGAAGGTGCTCATGGGTCAGCCGTTCTTCCGCTCGAACTCGGTCATGAAGTCGACGAGGGCCTGCACGCCCTCCAGGGGCATGGCGTTGTAGATGCTCGCCCGCATCCCCCCGACGCTGCGGTGCCCCGCGAGCCCGGAGAGCCCGGCCTCGGCCGCCTGCGCCACGAACGGCTTCTCCAGGGCGGGGTCGGGCACGAGGAAGGGCACGTTCATCCACGAGCGGGCGGCCGGCTCGACCGGGTTGCGGTAGAAGTCCGAGGCGTCGATCGCCCCGTAGAGGAGGTCGGCCTTGGCCTGGTTGCGCCGGGCCATGGCCTCCACGCCTCCCTGCTCCTGCACCCACTCCAGGACCAGGCCGACCAGGTACCACGCGAGCGTCGGCGGCGTGTTGAGCATCGAGTCGGCCTCGGCCATGGCGGTCCAGTCGAGCACGGAGGGCACGTCCGGACGCGCGCGGCCCAGCAGGTCCCGGCGCACGAGGACGACGACGATCCCGGAGGGGCCCAGGTTCTTCTGCGCCCCGGCGTAGACCACGCCGAAGCGACCCACGTCCAGAGGGCGGGACAGGATCGTCGAGCTGGCGTCGGTGACGAGGGGCACCTCGCCGGCGTCGGGGACGTAGGGGAACTCGACACCGCCGATGGTCTCGTTGAGGGTGTAGTGCAGGTAGCCGGCGTCCTGCGGCACCTCGAACGACCCCTGGGCCGGCACCGAGGCGTAGTTGGAGTCCTTCTCGTCGGCCAGCACCTGCACGTCGGTGAACCTGCGGGCCTCGCCGATCGCCTTCTTCGACCACGATCCGGTGTTGAGGTATGCCGTGCGCGCGCCCGGCGCGGTGAGGTTGAGGGGGACGGCCGCGAACTGCCCCGTGGCACCGCCCTGGAGGAAGAGCACGGCGTAGTCGTCCGGCACGGAGAGCAGCTCGCGCAGGCGCCGTTCGGCGTCCGCGGCGATCGCCACGAACTCGGGGGACCGGTGCGACATCTCCATGACCGACATCCCGGACCCTCCACGGTCCAGGAGCTCGGACTGGGCGCGCTCGAGGACCTCGAGCGGCATGGTGGCGGGGCCGGCGGAGAAGTTGAAGACGCGCACGGGGCTTCCTCGGGTCGGGGTGGTAGGGGGGGGCGACCGCAGCTCAGCCCGGGGCTGCGCTCCGGTCCGGCCTCGACGTCGAGAGCCGGCTCTACCGTACCGGCACGCCCGTCCGCCGCCGACACCGCGGTCGTCCCGGGCCAGCCGCGGGCGGCTACCCTGGCGGCCCATGGCCGCGCGACGTCTGCCCGAGGGACCGGCACCCGATCCTGCCGTGATGCGGCTGCGGGTGCGCTACGCCAAGCGCGGTCGGATGCGGTTCACCTCCACGCGGGACTTCCAGCGGGCGCTCGAGCGGGCCGTCCGCCGGGCGGGGCTGCCCGTGGCGTTCTCCGCCGGGTTCCACCCGCACCCGAAGATCTCCTACGCCAACGCCGCGCCGACGGGTACGGCCAGCGAGGCCGAGTACGTCGAGGTCTCGCTCACCCGTCGGGTCGATCCCGACGAGGTGGTGCAGGTGCTGGACGAGGCGCTGCCCGACGGTCTCGACGTCGTGGAGGTCGCCGACGCCGCCTCCCTGCCCGGTGCCCTGGCGGACCACCTGCAGGGCAGCCTGTGGGCGCTGCGGCTGCGCGGCTACACCGGTTCCGGCGGCGGCGGGCCGTCGTCGGCCGACGGGGCGGTGGACCCCCGGTCGGTCCGGCAGGCGGTCGAGGCCGTGCTGGCGACCGAGGAGCTGACCGTGACGCGCATGATGAAGAAGGGTCCGCGCGAGCTGGACGTCCGGGCCGCGGTCCTGGGGATGGAGGTCGCCGGGGGCCCGGTCGCGGCGGTCCCGGCAGGCCCGGGGGACGTGGTCGTCCTGGCAGCCGTCCGCCACACCGTGCCCACGGTCCGTCCCGAGGAGCTCTGGACGGCCCTGTCCCGGGCTGCCGGCACCGACCTGCCCCGGCCGCTGGCGACCCGCCTGCGCCAGGGCCCGGTCGTGGGCGACCGGGTGGTCGACCCGCCGGGGTAGCCGCGGGAGGACCCGCCGCACCACCCGCCACGCCCGGTCGACGGTGGGGCTGCCCGGGGTGTCTGTGCGATACTGACCGTGGTCGGGCAGGTCACCACACCGCTGCCCGTCCCGGTGCGAGTCCCCTCGCTGTGCGGCATCCTGTGCCGGCACGCGACGCCGTCGTGATGATCGAGCCGACTCCCACCGCCCCCACCGGTGCCGCGCCAGCCGCGCGAACCGCGTGGGTGAACTGGACGACTTCCGTCCGAGCCCAGCAGGGCTGGACGAACTGCACCCGCGCCGCGCGGGAAGTGGGTCCTACCCGGACCCGGTGTGGACTCCCCGGGCGGCCCAGAAAGGCACAGCGTGTCCGAGGAGACCAGCACCCCCGGTGAGGAACGCGCCCCCGACGGGGCCCAGACCCCCGACGACCGGGCCGCCCGGCTCGCGGAGATCACCGCCGAGCTCACCGCCAGCTCCCAGGAGCAGGCCGGCCCGTCGCCGGAGGCGGAGCAGCCGCCCCAGGCGGAGACCGAGGCGGAGACCGAGGCCGAGGACGACGAGCCCGCCGGGGACGACGAGCCCGCCGCGGACGAGGTGGAGGACGACGAGCCAGCCGTGGACGAGGCCACCGAGGACGAGGGCGATCCCGGGCAGGACCAGACCCAGCCGCAGCGGGTCGAGCGGCCCTCCTTCGGCGTCGTCTTCCAGGCGCCCGACCTGTCGGACATCCCCCGGCGACGTTCACGACGGGCCACCTCCGGCGTGACCACGCCGACCGACCGGCCGGAGGACGAGGAGAGCGCCGAGGACGCCGGGCAGGGCGAAGGAGCCTCGGGCGGAGCCGGGTCCCGGTCGCGGACCGGGGCGGACGAGGGGGACGGTCCGGAGCAGGACGGCGGGACCGAGGACGACAACGGCCGTGGGGGTCGTCGTCGCCGCCGCGGTGGCAAGGGCCGCCGCGGCCGACCCGGTTCGGACCAGGGCGACGGGGACGGCAGCGAGGAGCCTGACGCCGACGACGGCGAGGACGAGCGCGGGACGGATGCCTCCGGTCCGGACGCGGACGACGACCAGGGAGCTGGCGGCCGACGCCGCTCCCGCAGCCGCAGAGGACGCCGTTCCGGCGGCGGGTCCGGCGGGGGCGAGGACCGGGCGTCCGACGAGAGCGACCAGGGATCCGCGGCGTCGGCCGAGGAGCAGGACGACGAGCAGGACGGGGACGACGGGAACGGCGGGACCCGCCGCCGTCGGCGTCGTCGGCGCAGCGGGGAGTCCGGATCCTCATCCGGATCCTCATCCGGGTCCGGCGAGCGGTCCGCCCGGGACGAGGTCTCCTCGGTCAAGGGGTCGACGAGGCTGGAGGCCAAGCGTCAGCGCCGGCGCGAGGGCCGGGAGGCCGGGCGGCGCCGGACGATCATCACCGAGGCGGAGTTCCTCGCCCGTCGGGAGAGCGTGGACCGCGTCATGGTGGTCCGGGGTCTGGCGGACCGCACCCAGATCGCCGTGCTGGAGGACGGGGTGCCGGTCGAGCACTACGTCTCCCGGTCGGCCCAGAGCACCATGGCCGGCAACGTCTACCTGGGCCGCGTCCAGAACGTGCTGCCCAGCATGGAGGCGGCCTTCGTCGACATCGGCAAGGGGCGCAACGCCGTCCTGTACGCCGGCGAGGTGAACTGGGACGCTGCCGGGCTCGAGGGCAACCAGCCCAAGCGGATCGAGAATGCGCTGAAGTCGGGGGAGTCGGTCCTGGTCCAGGTGACCAAGGACCCGATCGGGCACAAGGGTGCCCGGCTGACCTCCCAGATCTCGCTCCCCGGCCGTTACCTGGTCTACGTCCCCGGCAACTCCATGACCGGGATCTCCCGCAAGCTGCCCGACACCGAGCGGGCCCGGCTGAAAAAGATCCTCAAGGAGGTCGTCCCCTCCGACGCGGGCGTCATCGTGCGCACCGCCGCGGAAGGTGCCTCCGAGGCCGAGCTCCGTGCCGACGTGGAACGGCTCACCGCGACCTGGGAGCGCATCCAGGCCAAGGCCAAGGGTGCCAACGCACCCGCCCTGCTCCATGGCGAGCCCGACATGACCGTCCGGGTCATCCGCGACGTCTTCACGGAGGACTTCTCCAAGCTCGTGGTCTCCGGCGACGGCGCCTGGAGCGAGGTCAAGCGCTACATCGACGAGGTCGCCCCTGACCTGGCCGACCGGGTCGAGAAGCACACCGGGTCGACCGACATCTTCACCGCCTACCGGGTCGACGAGGCGATCGCCAAGGCCATGGACCGCAAGGTCTGGCTGCCGTCCGGCGGGTCCCTGGTCATCGACCGCACCGAGGCGATGACCGTCGTGGACGTCAACACCGGCAAGTTCACCGGGTCCGGCGGGAACCTCGAGGAGACCGTCACCAAGAACAACATCGAGGCGGCCGAGGAGATCGTCCGCCAGCTGCGGCTGCGGGACATCGGCGGCATCATCGTCATCGACTTCATCGACATGGTGCTGGAGTCCAACCGCGACCTGGTCGTGCGTCGGCTCCTGGAGTGCCTGGGCCGTGACCGGACCAAGCACCAGGTCGCCGAGGTCACCTCGCTGGGGCTGGTGCAGATGACGCGCAAGCGGGTGGGGTCCGGGCTCATCGAGGTCTTCTCCGAGCCCTGCGCACACTGCTCCGGCCGTGGCGTGGTCGTGCACACCGAGCCGGTGGCCACCCGCGGGGGCGGGCAGGACGACAGCTCCGGCGGCAACGGCGGTCGCCGCGGCCGCGGAAAGGGCCGGTCCGGTTCGAACGGCAACGGTGTGGGACAGGAGAGCCGCAACGTCCTCCCGCCGCCCAACCCCAACGGCCCGACCCCGGCCCAGATCGCCGCCGCGGCCCACGCCGCGGCCCTGCACGCCGGTGCTCCGGCGCCGGCCGCGGACGCGGCCGCCCGGGCGGCGGCCGAAGAGGTGACCGCCGAGGAGGTGACCGCCGACGCCGTGACCGACGTGGAGGTGGCCGTCGAGGGGGTGACCGACGTGGAGGTTGCCGAGAACGTCCTGCAGCAGCCCGAGCCCGCGCCCGAGCCCGAGCCCGCCCCGCAGCCGCGGCGGCGCCGTCCGCGCGGACGGGTGGTGGCCCCGGCGGGTCCGCCCACCGGCGCGGAGGCCGTCACCGTCGTCGACCCCTCCGAGGAGTGAGGGACGACATCCACCGGTTTTGTCAGCACGCCCGGGCCAGGGTAGGCTGGTGCGTCGGTTCGCCCCGTGATCGGGACGGGTCTGGTAGACGTCGCCCCGGCGGCGCCTCGACCCGGTCCAGCGGGAGCTGCATACCCCTCCACGACTGCAGGAAGTGAGTTGAACGTGTACGCGATCGTCCGTGCTGGCGGCCGCCAGGAGAAGGTCTCCGTCGGCGACGTCCTGACCATCGACAAGGTCCAGGGCAACGGCAACGCCGGGGACACCGTGGAGCTCGCTCCCGTGCTGCTCGTCGACGGGTCCACCGTGACCACCGACGCCGAGACCCTGAGCCGGGCCGTGGTCCGCGCAAAGGTCATGGCGGCTGTCAAGGGCCCCAAGATCATCATCCAGAAGTACAAGAACAAGACCGGTTACAAGAAGCGGCAGGGCCACCGCCAGCCGCTGACCAAGGTCAAGATCACCGCGATCGACGCCTGAGGCGCCGGCGCACCGCCCACCCCGTCCTTTCCCAGGAGACTTCAGATGGCACACAAGAAGGGCGCGTCCTCGTCCCGCAACGGTCGGGACTCGAACGCGCAGCGTCTCGGCGTGAAGCGCTTCGGCGGCCAGGTCGTCGGCACCGGTGAGATCATCGTCCGTCAGCGCGGCACCCACTTCCACCCCGGTGAGGGGGTTGGCCGCGGCGGCGACGACACCCTGTTCGCCCTCGTCCCCGGAGTGGTGGAGTTCGGCTCCAAGCGGGGCCGCAAGACCGTCAACATCGTCGCGCGGGAGACCGCCGACGCCTGACGCGCGACGCGTCACGACGCCTGACGAGACGACGCCGGAGGGGCCCAGCGCCCCACCGGCGTCGTTCGCTTTCCCCGCCGGCCTCCCTGGCGGCCTTCCTGTTCGTCCCCCTGCTGAGAGGATCGGTCCATGGCCAACTTCGTCGACCGTGTCGTGCTGCACCTGCGGGCCGGGAACGGCGGCCACGGCGTCGCCTCCGTGCACCGCGAGAAGTTCAAGCCGCTCGGCGGGCCGGACGGCGGCAACGGCGGGCGCGGCGGGGACATCGTCCTGCGGGTCGACCCCTCCGTCACCACGCTCATCGACTACCACCACGGCCCCCACCGCAGCGCGCCCAACGGCCGTCCGGGGGAGGGTGACGAGCGCAACGGCGCCCAGGGGGAGGACCTGGTCCTGGCCGTCCCCAGCGGCACCGTGGTGACCACTCGTTCCGGGGAGGTGCTCGCCGACCTCGTCGGCGACGGGGCCGAGTACGTGGCCGCGCGCGGCGGTCGGGGCGGCCTGGGCAACAAGGCCCTCGCCTCGGCCCGGCGCAAGGCCCCCGGCTTCGCCCTGCTCGGCGAGCCGGGGGAGGAGGCCGAGGTCGTCCTGGAGCTGAAGACGCTCGCTGACGTGGCTCTCATCGGGTTCCCATCGGCCGGGAAGTCCTCCCTCGTCAGCGTGCTCTCGGCCGCCCGCCCCAAGATCGCCGACTACCCGTTCACCACCCTCGTGCCCAACCTCGGCGTGGTCACCGCCGGCGGTGAGCGGTTCACCGTCGCCGACGTGCCCGGGCTCATCCCGGGCGCCAGCGAGGGCAAGGGGCTGGGACTGCAGTTCCTGCGTCACGTCGAGCGCTGCCACGTGCTCGTCCACGTGATCGACTGCGCGACCCTCGAGCCGGGACGGGACCCGTTGACCGACCTGGAGGTCATCGAGGAGGAGCTGGCGGCCTACGTCCCGCACGGTCGTCTCGGCGGGATCCCGCTGGCCGAGCGCGTGCGGGTCGTGGTCCTCAACAAGGCCGACGTGCCCGAGGCGCGCGAGCTCGCCGAGATGGTCCGTCCGGACCTGGAGGCGCAGGGGTACGAGGTGCACGTCGTGTCCGCCGTGGCGCACCAGGGGCTCAAGGAGCTGACCTTCTCCCTCGCCGCCCACGTCCGTCGGGCCCGGGAGGAGCAGCTCGTCGAGCAGCCGGCCCGCGTCGTCGTGCGACCGCGTGCCGTGGACGAGACAGGCTTCACGGTGCGTCGGGAGAACACCCCGGACGGCGAGGTCTTCCGGGTGCTGGGCGACCGACCGACCCGCTGGGTGCGCCAGACCGACTTCACCAACGACGAGGCGGTCGGCTACCTGGCCGACCGGCTCAACCGGCTCGGGGTGGAGGAGGAGCTGCTCAAGGCGGGGGCGGTCTCCGGCTCCACCGTGCTCGTCGGGCCCGAGGACGACGCGGTCGTCTTCGACTGGGAGCCCACGGTGAGCGCGGGGGCCGAGCTGCTGGGCCAGCGGGGCAGCGACCTGCGGCTGGAGGACCGCGCCCGGCCGACCCGTTCGGAGAAGCGGGAGGCCTTCCACGAGAAGATGGACGCCGCGGCGGCGGCCCGCGAGGAGCTGGCCGCGGAGCGTCGCGCCGGAAAGTGGACCGAGGAGGACTGAACCCGGACCGGGCGGGCCCGGTGCGCCGTCGGGAGGACGACGCACGATGCATGAGTATGCACGGTCGTGGATTAGTATCCTGTCATGGCCCTCTCCGTCGACCGCAGCGTCATCCGCGACGCCCGCCGGCTCGTGGTCAAGGTCGGTTCGTCCTCCCTGACCAGCCCCACCGGTGGTCTGGACGGGTTCCGTCTGCAGGCGCTCTCGACCGCCCTGGCCCGGCAGGCCCTCTCCGGGGTCAGGGTGGTCCTGGTCTCCTCCGGGGCGATCGCGGCCGGCATGGGCCCGCTGGGGCTGACCCGGCGCCCCAAGGACCTGGCCACCCAGCAGGCGGCGGCCAGCGCGGGGCAGGGCCAGCTCATGGCGGCCTACACCAACGCCTTCACCCTGCACGGGGTCCGGGTCGGGCAGGTCCTGCTGACCGCCGACGACATGCACCGTCGCAGCCACTACGTCAACGCCTCGCGCACCCTCGAACGGCTCCTGGAGCTGGAGGTGGTGCCGATCATCAACGAGAACGACACGGTGGCCACCGACGAGATCCGCTTCGGCGACAACGACCGGCTGGCCGCCCTCGTGGCCCACCTCGTGGACGCCGACGCGCTCCTGCTGCTGTCCGACGTGGACGCGCTCTACGACGGCCATCCGACGGAGCCCGGGAGCCGCCCGATCCGGACGGTCACCTCCGCGGAGCAGATCGCCGCGGTCGACATCTCGGGCGCCGGGTCCGCCGTGGGCACCGGCGGCATGGCCACCAAGGTGGCCGCCGCCCAGATGGCCACGGAGGAGGGCGTCAGCGTCCTGCTCACCAGCGCCGACAAGGTCACCGCGGCCCTGTCCGGCGACGAGGTGGGGACCCTGTTCGTCCCCACCGGCAGCAAGAGTCCGGCCCGCCGGCGATGGCTCGCGCACGCCAGCAGCGCGACCGGTCGGATCGTCCTGGACGACGGTGCGGTGGATGCGGTCGTCTCCCACCGCACCTCCCTGCTGCCCGTGGGGATCACCCGCATCGAGGGCCGGTTCACCGCCGGGGACACCGTCGACCTGTGCGACGACAGGGGCCTGGTCGTGGCCCGCGGCCTCGTCGGCTACGACGCCGAGGAGCTGCGGCCCCTCGTGGGTCAGCGGCTGGCGCGCGGCCCGCGGCTGCGCAACGGCGCACCCGCACCCCGCCCCGTCGTCCGCCGGGACGACCTGGTCGTCCTCTGACGACACCGGCCGGAAGCCTTCCCCACCACCCACCGCACCGACGCATGGACCCACAGACCAAGGAGCAGTCCCCATGAGCACCCCCATCGCCCCCGAGGTCGTCGACCACGTCCACGAGGTCGCCCGCCGGGCGCGCAGGGCCTCGCGTCAGCTGGCCCAGCTGACCCGGGGGGAGAAGGACGCGGCCCTGCTGGCCCTCGCCGACGCCGTGGACGCGGCCACCGCCGCGGTGGTGGCGGCCAACGGCGAGGACCTGGACCGCGGCCGCGCCTCGGGCCTGTCCGAGAACCTCCTGGACCGGCTCACCCTCGACGCGGACCGGGTCCACGCGGTCGCGGACGCGCTGCGGCAGATCGCCACCCTGCCGGACCCGGTGGGCGAGGTGGTCCGCGGCTCGACCCTGGCCAACGGCCTGCAGATCCGGCAGGTGCGCGTCCCGATGGGGGTCGTGGGCATGATCTACGAGGCTCGGCCCAACGTCACCGTGGACGCCGCCGGTCTGGGGCTCAAGAGCGGCAACGCGGTCATCCTCCGGGGCGGATCCGCCGCCTCCTCCACCAACGCCGCCCTGGTCGGCGTGCTGCGGTCGGCGCTCGAGGCGCAGGGGCTGGACCCCGACGCGGTCAACCTGCTCTCCGAGGGCGGGCACGACGCCGCCCGCGCGCTGATGACGGCCCGGGGCCTCGTCGACCTGGTCATCCCCCGGGGCGGTGCCAGCCTGATCCGGACGGTGGTGACCGAGTCCACCGTCCCGGTCATCGAGACGGGGGTGGGCAACTGCCACGTGTACGTCGACGGCTCGGCCGACGCCGACATGGCCGTGCGCATCGTCACCAACTCCAAGACCCACCGCCCGTCGGTCTGCAACGCCGCCGAGTCGCTGCTGGTGCACCGGGACGCCGCCGCACGGGTCCTGCCGGGGGTCATGGCCGAGCTCGCGGCAGCAGGTGTCACGGTGCACGGCGACGAGGACACCAGGGGGTATGCCGAGACCGCCGGCGCCCGCTGGGTCCCGGTCACCCCGGAGGACGACGACACCGAGTTCCTCTCGCTGGACATCTCCGCCCGGGTGGTGGACGACCTGGACGCGGCGATCACGCACGTGCAGGAGCACACCAGCGGGCACACCGAGGCGATCGTCACCGCCGACCGGGACGCCGCACGGCGGTTCACGGCCGAGGTGGACGCCGCCGCCGTGCTGGTCAACGCCTCGACCCGGTTCACCGACGGGGGCGAGTTCGGGTTCGGCGCCGAGATCGGCATCTCGACGCAGAAGCTGCACGCCCGGGGACCGATGGCCCTGCCCGAGCTCACGACGACCAAGTGGGTCGTCGAGGGCGACGGTCAGGTGCGCTGAGACGGACGCCCGAGCGGCTCGTCGGCGGGCTCGGCGAGGGAGTCGTAGGCCACGTAGTAGGACGGTCGGCGCTGCAGGGTGGCGTAGATGCGGCCGACGTACTCGCCCATGACGCCGAGGCTGAGCAGCTGCAGCGCGCTGAACCCGGCGACGATGACGACGGTCGAGGTCCACCCGGCGACCGTCTGGCCGCCCAGCTTGGCGACGAGGGCGTAGCCCAGGAGCCCGAGGGCCACGAGGAAGCCGACCAGCCCGAACCAGGTGGCCAGCCGCAGCGGGGCCGCGGAGAAGCCGGTGACCGAGTCCACCGTGAGCCGCAGCATCCGGGCGAGCGGGTACTTGCTCGTCCCCGCGGCCCGCTCGGCCCGCACGTAGCCCACCGTCGTGGCCGGGAAGCCCAGCGCGGGCACCACCAGCCGCAGCACGCGGTGGTCCTCCGGCAGCGCGTTCACCGCCTCCACCGTGGCCCGGGACATCAACCGGTAGTCCCCGGCGTCGTCCGGGGCGCCCCCGGCCCCGAGGGCTCGCATCAGGGCGTAGTAGACGCGGGCCGTGGACCGCTTGAACACCGAGTCGGACGAGCGGTCCGTGCGGACGCCGTAGACCACGTCGACGTCCTGGTCGCGGGCCGCCCGCAGCATCTCGGGCACGACCTCGGGCGGGTCCTGCAGGTCCGCGTCCAGGGTGACCACCCAGTCGCCGCGCGCGGCGACCAGGCCGGCGGACAGGGCCGCCTGGTGGCCGGCGTTGGCCCGCAGCCGCAGCACCCGCAGCTGGGGCCAGGTCCGTCGGGCCGCCTGGAGCAGCACGGGGGTGGTGTCCCGGCTGCCGTCGTCGACCGCGACGACCTCGTAGGGCTCGCCCAGGCCGTCCAGCACGCCGCGCACCCGCTCCACGAACAGCGGCAGCACCTCGGCCTCGTCGAACATGGGGACCACGACCGACAGCGTCGGCGGCACGGCGCCGTCCCCGGCGGGACGGGGGCTCGCAGGTGCGGACATGGCTCCACTGTAGGTGGCCTGCGGGTACAGTGGCCCGCATGACGTCTGTGCCTTCCCAGCTGCTGGCCGCCTCCGAGGAGGAGGGGGGCCACCACGTGGTCAACGAGCTGCTGTTCGACCCCATCTGGTTCGGGGTCATCGCCCTGGCGATCTTCCTGGGCCTGCTCGGCCTCCTGTGGTCCTTCCGCAACACCCTCGCGCTCGACCCGCACGGCGTCGCCGAGGGGCACGACCCGGACAGCGCACGCGGCTCCAGCGCGCACTGATGCGCCTGGGGGTGATGGGTGGGACCTTCGACCCCATCCACCACGGGCACCTCGTGGCCGCGAGCGAGGCGGCCCACCTGCTCGACCTCGACGAGGTGGTGTTCGTTCCCACCGGCCAGCCCTACCGCAAGGACGCCGCGGAGGTCAGCGCACCTGAGCACCGCTACCTCATGACGGTCGTGGCGACCGCCTCCAACCCGCGGTTCACGGTCAGCCGCGTGGACGTCGACCGGCCCGGGCCGACCTACACCCGGGACACCCTGCGCGACCTGCGCAGGCTCCGCCCGGACGACGAGCTGTTCTTCATCACCGGCGCCGACGCCCTCGGGCAGATCCTGTCCTGGAAGGGGGTCGACGAGCTGTGGGAGCTGGCCCACTTCGTGGGGGTCACCCGCCCCGGCCACGACCTGACCGACAGCGGACTGCCGCAGGACAAGGTGACGCTCCTCGAGGTGCCGGCCATGGCCATCTCCTCGACCGACTGCCGTGAGCGGACCGCTGCCGGGGAGCCGGTGTGGTACCTCGTCCCGGACGGCATCGTCCAGTACATCCACAAGTACGCCCTGTACCAGGAGGAGACCCCGTGAGTGCCACCCCCCGTGCCACCCCCCGGGCGGTGGAGCTGGCGCAGGCCGCCGCCGCCGCCGCCCAGGACAAGCTGGCGCGCGACGTCGTGGGGCTGGACGTCTCCGGCCAGCTGGCGCTGACCGACGTCTTCGTCATCGCCTCCGCGCCGAGCGAGCGCCAGGTCGGCGCGGTGGTCGACGCCGTGGAGGACCGGCTCAAGGAGCTCGGTGCCAAGCCGCTGCGCCGCGAGGGACAGCGGGAGGGCCGCTGGGTGCTCCTCGACTTCGGTGACATCGTCGTGCACGTCATGCACAGCGAGGACCGCGAGTTCTACGACCTCGAGCGGTTGTGGAAGGACTGCCCCACGGTCGTGCTTCCCCCGGCCCCGGCCGACGAGGCGTGAGCCGGCGGCCGCCCCGTCGGGTGGTGGTCTGGCGGCACGGCGAGACGGAGCACAACGCCGGCGGGATCTACCAGGGCCAGCTGGACAGCCACCTGTCCGCGCGGGGCCGCCGACAGGCCGCGGCAGCGGCCGCCCGCCTGGCCGAGCGTCCGGTGGCCCGGCTGCTCTCCAGCGACCTATCGCGGGCGGCAGACACCGCCGACGAGCTGGCCGCGCTCACCGGCCTGCCCGTGGAGCACGACGCACGGCTGCGCGAGATCCACGTCGGCCGCTGGCAGGGGCTGGCGCACACCGAGGTGCTCGCCCGGTTCCCGCAGGCCCTCGCGGCGCTCGACCGCGGGGAGGACCCGGTCCGTGGGGAGACGGGCGAGCGGGTGGCCGACGTCCAGGTGCGGGTGCGGGCCGTGTTCGAGGAGCTGCTCCCCCGGCTGGGGCCGGGGGAGACCGCGGTCGTGGCCACCCACGGCATGGCGAGCCGGGCCCTGGTCGCCGACGTCGTCGGCCTGTCCGCCCGGCAGGCGTGGCTGTCGCTGGTGGGGCTGCACAACTGCCACTGGGCCGAGCTGGTCGAGCACCGCACGGGCTGGCGCCTGGAGTCCTGGAACGTGGGCGTGGGCCCTCCCGGACCCGCCTCGGTCTCCGACCGCTGACCTGGGCCCGCCCCGGGGCCGCCCCGGGGACCGGCGCGGACCCCGGCACGCAGGCGGGAGGCCCCGGCACCGCCCGTGACCTGCGATTTGGGAAATGTCGACCGGGCTGGGTATTGTGTTCCAGTCCTCAACGGGGCCCTTCGGGGCTGTGGCGCAGTTGGTAGCGCACCTCCATGGCATGGAGGGGGTCAGGGGTTCGAATCCCCTCAGCTCCACCGTGGACGGAAGGCCGTCTCCCAGCCGGGAGGCGGCCTTCTGGCTGTCGGGTCCCGCCGGCAGGCCGACGGGTCGGCCCCGGGCCGGGAGCAGCGGACGGACCCGACCGGACAGGAGGGACGCATGGACGGCGGGCCGTCGGGGACGGTGCCCTTCCGGCTCCGCGACGTCGCGCTCGCGGCCTTCCTGCCGACCGTCGTCAGCGGTACCGGGCACGCCGCCCTCCTGCCGGTGCTGGCCCTCCTCGCCCGCGACCTGGGTGCCGGCGTCGGCCAGGCCGCCCTCGTCGTGGCCCTGCTGGGGGTGGGCAGCCTGCTGACCTCGCTGCCGGCCGGGGCCCTCGTGGCACGGGTGGGGGAGAGGCGGGCCCTCGTGGGGGCGGGCGTGGTCGACGCCGCCGCCATGGTCGTCGCCGCCACCGCCCCGTCGGTCCCGGTGCTCGCCGGCGCGGTCGTCCTCAGTGGCGCCAGCTGGTCGGTCTTCCTCCTGGCCCGGCAGGGCTTCCTCATCTCGGTGGCGCCCGCCCACCTGCTCGCGCGGGCGATGTCCACGCTGGGCGGCAGCCACCGGGTCGGCGCCTTCCTGGGGCCGGTGGCCGGGGCCGGGCTGCTGGCAGCCACCGGGTCGCTGCGGTCGGTCTTCTGGATGGCCGCGGCCCTGGCTCTGCTCTCGGGGCTGGTCGTGCTGCTCGTCCGCGACGTCGGCACCCGTGCCGACCCGGTGCCCGCCGCCCGGCCCACCGTCGGGTCGGTCCTGGCCGCGCACCGGCACGTGCTGCTCACCCTGGGCAGCGCCGTGGTGGTGATCGGGGCCGCCCGGTCGCTGCGCGCGACGGTGCTGCCGTTGTGGGCCGACCACGTCGGCATCTCCGCCGAGGTCACCTCACTGGTCTTCGGCGTAGCGGCCCTGGTGGAGATCGCGCTGTTCTACCCCGCCGGCTGGCTGATGGACCACGCGGGGCGCACCGTCGTGGCCGTCCCGGTCGTGGCCACGATCGGCCTGGGCGTCAGCCTGCTGCCCCTGGCCGGGGGACTGCCCGCCTTCGTCGCCCTGGCCGTGCTCATGGCCGTCGGGAACGGCATGGGCTCGGGCATCGTCATGACCCTGGGGGCCGACACCGCCCCTGCCGAGGGCCGGTCGCAGTACCTGGGCGGCTGGCGGCTCGCCGGAGACCTGGGCAGCTCGGGCGGCCCGCTCATGGTCGCCGGCCTGGCCGCGATCGTCCCGCTCGGCACGGCCTGCGTCGTCACCGGCCTGAGCCTCATGGCCGGGGCGGCGTGGGTCCGTCACTGGGTGGCGCGGGCGGACCGGCGTCGGCGTCCCGCCGCAGGCCCAGCTCCGGCAGGTGCCGGGCGGCCTCGTCCAGGACGTGCTCGAAGACGTGCCGGTCGACCGACGCCCCGGTCCGCCGCACCGCCGCCGACGGGAGACGCAGCAGACGGTTGACGCGCACCTCGCTGGGCCGCCGGTACCGGTCCCAGGCACCCGTGCCGATGTCCGTCCAGAGCCTGCCCTCGGCCGCCTCCTGCTCCTCGTCCAGGTCGTGGTCGCGGCTGGTCAGCTGCAGGGCCAGCAGGGTGTCGTCGGCGCGTCCCAGGACCAGGACCGGCCGGTCCTTGCCCCGCTGCGGCTCCTCCTCGAACGGCACCCAGGCCCACACGACCTCCCCGGGGTCGGCCCGGTCGTCGGCCACCGGCGCCCACCCGACCTGCGGCGGGTCGTCGCCGGTGGCGCCGTGCGCGTCGGTCACGACCCGCGGGCCCGGCCGGCCAGGTCCTGGGCCACCCTGGTCAGGTTGGCGACCACCCGTCGGGCCTCCTCCTGCGTCATCCGCTCCGTGGGACCGCTGACCGACAGCGCCATCCGGCCCCCGTGCAGGTCGACCGGCACGGCCACGCAGCGCACCCCCAGCTCCTGCTCCTCGTCGTCCACGGCATACCCCTGCCCCCGGACCCGCTCGAGCTCCTCCTCCAAGGCCTCCGCCGAGGTCAGGGTATGGGGCGTGCGCGCCTCGAGCGGGACCGTCGCCAGGACACGCCCCGCCTCCTCCGGCGGGAGCCCGGCGAGCACCACCTTGCCGACGGCGGTCGAGTGGACCGGCACACGCCGGCCGACCTCGGCGAAGATGCGCAGGGTGTGGGGCGAGGGGGACTGGGCCAGGTAGACCATGCGTTCCCCGTCGAAGGCGGCCAGGTTGGCCGTCTCCCCGGTGGCCTCGACCGCGGCCCGGAGCGCCGGGGCGGCCAGGACGGACAGCTCGCGGGAGGCGGCGTCCCCGAGCAGCAGCGCGCTCGGCCCCAGCCCGTAGCGGCGGTCCGGGTCCTGTCGCACCCACCCGCGGCGGGCCAGCGCCGCGAGGAGGCGGTGGACGGTCCCCGTCGGCAGGCCGGTCGCCCGGGCCACCTCGGTGACACCGAGCGTCCCCGGGTGCCCCGCGAGGGCCTCGAGGATGGCCAGGGTGCGGTCCACCGACTGCACGCCGCGCCCCCGTCCGGCCTCCTCCAGCGTCATGGGGCCACCCTATCGGCGACACCCGCACGCCACCCTTGACGCACCAACCGGGGAGGGGCATAGTGCGTCCCGGAATGGTCAGTCCATTCCCGCGCGGACGGCCGGATAACCCGGTGGCGGCGCGGGTCGTGGGCCGACGTCACCGCCCGGAAAGGTGTCGACGTGGACAACCTCGCAGTGCTCAGCCTCCTGGCCATCGCGCCCATCGCGGTCGTCGGCGTGCTGCTCGCCGGCTTCCGCTGGCCGGCCAAGTACGCCATGCCCGTCGGCTACGTGGTCACCGTGGTCATCGCCATGGCCGTGTGGCAGATGCGACCGGCGGCCGTGGCCGCGGCCACCATCGAGGGCGTGATCATCGCGGTCACCCTGCTCTACATCGTCTTCGGCGCACTCCTGCTGCTCGCCACGGTCATCTCCAGCGGGGCGATGAGCACCATCCGGGCCGGTTTCACCTCCATCTCGCCCGACCGCCGGGTGCAGGCGATCATCATCGGCTGGCTCTTCGGCTCCTTCATCGAGGGCGCGTCCGGCTTCGGCACGCCGGCGGCCGTCGTCGCACCGCTGCTGCTGGCGCTCGGCTTCCCGGCCATGGCCGCCGTCATGGTCGGTCTGATCATCCAGTCCACGCCCGTGTCCTTCGGAGCCGTCGGCACGCCGATGATCGTCGGCGTCGGCGGCGGGCTGCAGGACGGCGCCGGCGTCGACGAACGTGCGGCCGAGCTGGGGCTGAGCTACGACGGCCTGGTCGCCGAGATCGCCTTCCAGACCGCCGCCATCCACGCGATCGCGGGTCTGCTGATCCCCCTGGCCATCGCGGTGTTCCTCACCGGCTTCTTCGGGGAGCGCCGCTCCTTCGCCGAGGGGCTGCGGATCTGGCCGTTCGCCCTCTACGCCTCCCTCGCGATGACGGTCCCCTACGTGCTGGTCGCGCGCTTCATCGGTCCCGAGTTCCCCTCCCTCATCGGTGGTCTGCTCGGGCTCACCCTGGTGATGTTCACCTCCAGCCGTGGGTTCCTCATGCCCAAGGACACCTGGGACTTCGGGCCCCGGGCGTCCTGGGAGGAGCGCTGGATGGGCTCCCTGGACACCGACCACCTCGGCGAGGAGCTGGACACCCGCAAGCGGATGGGCATCGTCACCGCCTGGAGCCCCTACGTCGTCATCGCCGTCCTGCTGCTGGCGACCCGCCTCATCGAGCCGCTGACCAACGCCCTGCGCTCGGACGCACCGTGGGTGACCATCCCGTTCGAGAACATCCTCGGCACGGGCATCAGCACCACCTGGCAGTGGCTCTACAGCCCGGGGACGGTCTTCATCGTCACCGTCCTGATCACCTACGCCCTGCACAAGATGAACGGCCGCCAGATCAGGGCGACCTGGTCGGTCGCGGCCAAGCAGCTGCTCGGCACCGCGGTCGCGCTGGGCTTCGCGGTGCCCCTCGTGCGGCTGCTCATCCGGTCGGGTCCCGACTTCACCAACTCCGACCTGGCCTCGATGCCGGTGACCCTCGCCGAGGGGGCGGCCGCCGTGGCCGGGGCCAACTGGCCGCTCGTGGCACCGTGGATCGGGGCCCTGGGAGCCTTCGTGGCCGGGTCCAACACCGTGAGCAACCTGACGTTCTCGCTGTTCCAGTTCGCGACCGGCAACGAGATCGGGGTCGCGCCGGAGAGCGTCGTGGCGGCCCAGGCCATCGGCGGCGCGGCCGGCAACCCGGTCGCCATCCACAACATCGTGGCCGCCTCGGCCACGGTCGGCCTGCTGGGCCGGGAGGGCGACCTGATCCGCAAGACGGTGCTCATCACCACCTACTACAGCCTCGTCGGGGGCGCCGTGAGCTTCCTGTGGATCTACGGCATCGGGTTCAACGCCGGGCTGATCCAGCTGGTGCTGCTGGTGGCCCTCCTCGCCGGCCTCGTGGTGTGGATGATCGACCGCGACAAGAAGATCCCCCAGGTGCAGACGCCGCGCTGACGCCGGCTGCACGACCCGCGGACGACGCCGTCCCGCCCGCACCGACCGGGCGGGGCGGCGTCCCCGCGCGAGGCGGTCCTCCGGGCCGTGGGGCCGGGAGGACCACCCGTCAGAGCAGGCGCTCGCCCCGGATGGCGGCGTCGAGCACGACGGCGGTGTGCACGAACGGCACCGGCCGGCCGGCCCGTTCCAGCGCCTGGCTGATCTGCATCAGGCAGCCGGGGTTGGCGGTGACGAGCAGGTCGGCCCCGGTGGACAGGATGTTGGCCGCCTTGCGGTCGCCGAGCTCGGCCGCCGGCTCGGGGTTGAGGATGTTGTAGACGCCCGCGGAGCCGCAGCAGATCTCGGCGTCCGGGATCTCGACCAGCCGCACCCCGGGGATGCCGCGCAGCAGCTCCCGCGGCTGACGGACCACCTGCTGGGCGTGCCGGAGGTGGCAGGCGTCGTGGTAGGCGATGACGACCTCGCCGTCGGTCCGGTCGTCGTCCGCCGGCGCGGCTCCCACCGGGTGGCGCGGGGCGACGGGACCCAGCTCGACGAGGATCTCGGACAGGTCCCGCACCTTGTCGCTGAACGCCCGGGCCCGGTCGGCGTAGTCGGGGTCGTCGGAGAGCAGGTGGACGTACTCCTTCATCGTGGAGCCGCAGCCGGCGGAGTTGACCACGACCGAGTCCACCCCGGCCTCCTCGAAGGTGTCGATGAGACGACGCGCGAACTCCGCACCCTCCTCCTCGCGGCCCGTGTGCACCGAGAGGGCGCCGCAGCACCCCTGGCGCCGGGGCGCGACGACGTCGCAGCCCTCGGCGGCCAGCACCCGGGCGGTGGCGGCGTTGACCTCGCCGAAGAACTCCCGCTGGACGCACCCGGTGAGCATGCCCACGACCGCCCGCCGTGGCCCCAGGGCCGGGGTGCGCTCGGGCACCTCCACGCGGGGACCGAGCGGGGGAGCCAGCGACTGCATGACCTCCAGCTCGGGGCTGACCCGGCCGACCAGGCCGGTCCGTCCGACCAGCCGCAGGGCTCCGGTGCGCTGGGCCAGCCGCAGGGGACCACGCAGCGCCCTCAGCCGTGCCGGGTGGGGGAACAGCCCGAAGATGAGGGACCGCAGCGCCCGCTCGCGGGCGGGCCGCTCGACCCGGCGCTCGATCTGCGCCCGGGTCGTCTCCAGGATGCGGTCGTAGCGCACGCCGGACGGGCAGGCGGTCACGCAGGCCATGCAGCCCAGGCAGGCGTCCAGGTGGGCCACGGTGGAGCCGGTCAGCGGCGCCCCCTCCCGGGCCGCGCGGACGAGGTCGATGCGTCCGCGGGGGCTGTCCATCTCCTCGCCCCAGAGCTGGTAGGTCGGGCAGGTGGTGAGGCAGAACCCGCAGTGGACGCAGTCGTCGAGCAGCTCGGTGCTGGGGGGACGGTGGTCGTCGAACGCCGGGTCCGCCACGACGCCCGAGCTCAGGCCGCGCACGGCCGGCATCCCCAGGTGGGTGACGTCCTGCGCGGCGGGCACCCGGGCGGGCTGGGTCGTGGTCGGCAGGCTGGTCGAGGCCGGCGACATGGTCGGGCGGGGGCGGGGGCGGTCCATCACAGTCCTCCGACGAAGCGTCCGGGCGCCAACGCCCGGGTGGGGTCGAACTCGTCCTTGACGCGGCGCATCAGGTCCAGGCCGGGCACCTCGCCCCAGCTGTCCGTGACCGCCTTGACCTCGGGCGGGGCGTCCAGCACCACCGTGGAGCCGCCGAGCCGTTCGCTCACGGCCCGCAGGTCGTCGAGGGCGGCCCGGGCATCCTCCGGCGCCGATGCTGCGGGCAGGAGCGCGTGCAGCACCCCCACGCCCGCCGACCCGGTCACCGTCATCCCGTGGGCGACGGCCGCGGCGACCAGCTCGGCCACCCCGGAGATGCGGGCCGTGGCGCGCACGAGCACGGGCCGCTCGTCGTGCGCGGCCGCGAGGGGACGGGCCCACCAGCCGGGGGCCCGGTCGGTGGACGACACGGACGGGGCGCCGCGCGAGGCGAGGGGGGCCAGCACGTCGACGAGGCGGGCCGCGCGCGCCTGCACCCCGCCGTCGGTGCCCCCCAGCAGGACGGCCACCTGGGGGGCCTGGCCGGGGCGGGCGTGCACCTCCAGGGCCTGCGGCACGGTCTGGGAGTGGACGGCCGAGCCCAGCACGGTGGCCAGGTCCTCCTCGGCGACGTCGAGGACCACCCACCGCTGCGCCTGCGGCAGGGGGTGCAGCCGGACGGTCACCTCGGTGACGACGGCCAGCGTGCCGAACGACCCGGTGAGCAGCTTGGCCAGGTCGTAGCCGGCGACGTTCTTGACGACCCTGCCGCCGGCCTTGGCGACCGTCCCGTCGGCCCGCACGAACCGGACGCCGATGACCAGGTCGCGCACCGAGCCGGTCCACAGCCGCCGGGGGCCGCAGAGGTTGGTGGCCACGGCACCGCCCAGGGTGGAGCCGCGCACCTCGGCCCCCCCGGCACCCGCCACGGGAGGGGCGGCGTCCGCCACCAGGTCGTCGACGACCAGCTGGTGGCCGCCCTCGGCGAGCCGCTCGGCCAGCCGGGCCAGCGGCATGCCCGCGCCCGCGATGGCGATCAGGTCCCCCCGGGAGTGCTCCACGAGCGCGTCCATCGCCGTCGTCTCCAGGATGACGTCGAGACGCTCCGGGGGCCGGCCCCAGGCCACCTTCGTCCCGTGCCCGCGCACGACGACGGCCAGGCCCTGCGCGTGGCAGGCGCGCAGCAGGGCCGAGGTCTCCTCGGTCGACCCCGGCCGGGCGACGACGCGGGCCGGGACCCCGTCGACCTGGTCCTCGGGTCCGGCCTCCCGGACCGGGCAGGTGCCCGCCAGCTGCTCGAGCGGGGTCATCAGAAGAGCTCCACGCCGTCGGTGGCCAGGGCGTGCGCGCCCTGGACGACCCGGGGCCGCTCTCCGCAGAGCCGGGGCGTGGGGTAGATCTTGCCGGGGTTGGCGATGCCGTCGGGGTCGAAGGCGCAGCGCACCAGCTGCATGGTGTCCAGGTCCTCCTCGGTGAACATCCGCGGCATGTAGCGGGCCTTGTCGGCGCCCACGCCGTGCTCGCCGGTGATCGACCCGCCGTGCCGGATGCACAGGTCGAGGATCATCCCGGACACCTCCTCGGCGCGTTCGGTGGCGCCCTCCTCGGCGGCGTCGAAGAGCACGAGGGGGTGCAGGTTGCCGTCGCCGGCGTGGAAGACGTTGGCCACGCGCACGCCCCGCTCGGCGCTGATCCGGGACATCTCGCGCAGCACCTCCGGCAGCGCCGTCCGGGGGACGACGCCGTCCTGCACGATGTAGTCGGGGGAGATGCGGCCGACGGCCGCGAAGGCCGACTTGCGGCCCTTCCAGATCTCGGCCCGCTCGAGGGCGTCGGTGGCCATCCGGAACTCGAAGGCGCCCTGCTCGGCACAGATCCGTTCCACCTGGTCGTACTCGTGGGCCACCTCCTCGGCCGCACCGTCCAGCTCGACGACGAGCACGGCCCCGGCGCCGGCCGGGTAGCCGCAGGAGACGGCCTTCTCGGCCGCCTCGATGGCCAGGGCGTCCATGATCTCGATCGCGGCCGGCACGATGCCCGCGGCGATGATCGCGCTCGTCGCGGCCCCCGCCTGGTCGATCGTGGCGAAACCGGCCAGGACGGTGCGTACCTCCTCGGGCAGCCGGGTCAGCCGCACGACGGCCCGGGTCGCCACGCCCAGCGTCCCCTCCGAGCCGACGAAGGCGCCCACGAGGTCGTAGCCCGGGGCGTCGGGGGCCTCGGTGCCCAGGCGGACCTCCTCGCCCGAGGGGGTGACCAGGTCCAGCGCCAGCACGTGGTTGGCGGTGAAGCCGTACTTGAGGCAGTGCGCGCCGCCGGAGTTCTCCGCGACGTTGCCGCCGATCGAGCAGATCTGCTGGCTGCTCGGGTCGGGCGCGAAGTAGTATCCCCGGGGGTTGGCCGCCTTGGTGACCTGCAGGTTGATCACCCCAGGGTCCACGACGGCCCGCTGGTCCTCGGGCCGCAGCTCGTGCAGCGTCCGGAGCCGGCTGGTGACCAGCAGCACCCCGTCGGCGCGGGGGAGGGCGCCCCCGGACAGGCCGGTGCCGGACCCGCGGGCCACGAAGGGCACCCGGTGCCGTGCGCAGGCCCGCACGGTCTCGGTGACGTGGTCGGCGGAGTCGGCGAGCACCACGAGCGCAGGCGTCACCCGGTAGGCGGCGAGCCCGTCGCAGGCGTAGGTCTCCAGCTCGGCCGGGTCGGTGAGCAGCAGGGGGTCGGGGACGGCGCCGCGCAGGTCGGCGAGGACCTGCGCCACCGTCCCGCCCCGGGCGGGGCCGCCCTCCTGGGCACCCTCCCCGCCGCGGGCCCGCACGTCAGCCTGGGGGGCCGGTCCACGCACCTCGGGCTCGAGCGTCATACCTCGACCTCCTCGTCGTCGCTGGTCCCACCCTAGGACGGCCCCGGTGGGGGCCGCCCGTCGGGTCGCCGGCGCTCAGGGCATGGTCTCGTAGGCCGGGACGGTGAGGAAGTCGGCGAACTCGTCGGCCACCGCCACCTGCAGGAACAGGTCCTTGGCGGGGCCGTAGTCGACACTGCCGTCCGCGGCCCCCGGCAGGGTGGGCACGATCTCGTCGGCGAGCCGCCGCACGAGCTCCCGGGTCACCGTCTCCCCGGTGTCGGCGAGGGTCACGTCGTTGTGGATCCACTGCCAGATCTGGCTGCGGGAGATCTCGGCGGTGGCGGCGTCCTCCATGAGGTTGTGGATGCCGACGGCGCCGCGGCCGGTGAGCCACACGGCCAGGTACTGGACCGCCACGTCGATGTTGGCCCGCAGCCCCTCCTCGGTCACCTCGCCCGGGGTGCCCTTGACGTCGAGCAGCTGGTCGGCCGTGACCTGCACGTCCTCCCGGGTGCGGTCCACCTGGTGGGGCTGGTCGCCGAGCACGGCGTCGAAGACCTCCATGCAGGTCCCGACCATGCCCGGGTGGGCCACCCACGACCCGTCGAACCCGTCCTCGGCCTCGCGCTGCTTGTCGCCCCGCACCTTGGCGTAGGCCGCGGCGTTGACCTCCTCGTCCTTGGACGGGATGAACGCGGCCATCCCGCCGATGGCGTGCGCGCCGCGCTTGTGGCAGGTGCGCACGAGCAGGTCGGTGTAGGCGCGCATCATCGGCGCCGTCATCGTCACCGCGTTGCGGTCCGGCAGGACGTAGTCCCCGCCACGGGTGCGGTAGGTCTTGATCACGCTGAACAGGTAGTCCCAGCGGCCGGCGTTCAGGCCCGCGGAGTGCTCGCGCAGCTCGTAGAGGATCTCCTCCATCTGGAAGGCGGCGGGGAGCGTCTCGATCAGGCACGTGGCCCGCACCGTGCCGCGGGGGATGCCGAGGTGCTCCTGGGCGATGACGAAGGCGTCGTTCCACAGCCGGGCCTCGAGGTGGTGCTCCATCTTCGGCAGGTAGAAGTAGGGGCCCTTGCCGGCGTCCAGCTGCGGCTGCGCGCAGGCGGTCATGTAGAGGGCCATGTCGACGAGGCCGCCGGAGGTGCGCTGCCCGTCGACGAGGACGTGCTTCTCGTCCAGGTGCCAGCCCCGGGGGCGCACGACGATCGTCGGCAGCCGGGACTGGTCGGTGGTGGCCAGCGCGTACTCCTTGCCCTCGGGGGAGGTGAAGGAGATGGTGCCCAGGACGGCGTCGCGCAGGTTCAGCGGCCCCTCGACCACGTTCTCCCACATCGGGGTGTTGGCGTCCTCCTGGTCGGCCAGCCACACCCGGGCCCCGGAGTTCATGGCGTTGATCGTCATCTTGCGGTCGGTCGGGCCGGTCATCTCCACCCGTCGGTCGACGAGGCCGGGCGCGTGCTCGGCCACCCGCCACGAGTCGTCCTCGCGGATCTGGCGGGTCTCGGGCAGGAAGTCGAGGTCCTGACCGTCGGCCACCGCCGCCACGACCTCCGCGCGGGCAGCCAGCCGCTCCTGCCGCCGGGTCTCCAGCTGCCGGTGCAGGGCCGCCACGAGCTCGAGGGCGGACCGGGAGAGGATCTCCTCGTAGCCGGGCCGGAGCGCGCCGGTCACCTCCACACCCTCGGGCAGGTCCAGCACGGGCGTCGTCGCATCGGTCATCCGAGTCCTCCTGGTGTTCCGCATAATGGAATGAAGCGTCCGTCGTGTGGAATGAGAGTCTACCGGCCGCGTCGGTCCCCGACCACCCCCCGCGCCCGGCCCGGCATGTGGCCCCCGTCACCCGCGGGGTGGTGGCCCGCCCGTCCGTCGGGCGGCGGGTCGCCTACAGTGACGGGGTGGGTGCGCACGAGATCGTCATCACGGCCGACGAGGTGCCGGGTCGGGAGGACCTCGTCACGCTCTACGACGCGGTCGGGTGGTCGAGGTACACCACCGACCCCGAGGTGCTCGAGGCCGCGGTGCGCGGGTCGACCCGGGTGGTCGTGGCCCGCTACGGGGAGGACCTGCTGGGCCTGGCCCGGGTCGTCTCCGACGGGGCCACCATCGCCTACCTGCAGGACGTGCTGGTCCGGCCCGAGCTGCAGCGGGAGGGGGTCGGCCGAGCACTCGTCCACGCGGCGATGGAGCCGTTCGCCCACTGCCGTCAGAAGGTGCTGCTCACCGACGACGACCCCGCCCAGCGGGCCTTCTACGAGTCGTTGGGCTGGGTCGAGGTCCGTGAGCACGGCGACGGCCGGCTGCGGGCCTTCGTGCAGATCGCCTGAGCCGTCCCGCGCCCGCACGGTCGCGGGTTCCGTCCTCGCCCCCGGTCCGTGGGAGACTGGCGGGACCGCCCGCCCCCACTCCATACCCGAGGTTGAGACCCAGCGTGTCCCCGCTCGCCCGCAGCAAGACCGACTCCGTGCCGCAGCCGGCGTCCACCCCGCCGGAGCTCATCCGCAACTTCTGCATCATCGCCCACATCGACCACGGCAAGTCGACGCTGGCCGACCGGATGCTGCAGGAGACGGGGGTCGTCGAGCAGCGCCTGATGCGGGCCCAGTACCTGGACCGCATGGACATCGAGCGCGAGCGCGGGATCACCATCAAGTCCCAGGCCGTGCGCATGCCGTGGGCCGTCGACGGGTCCACCCACATCCTCAACATGATCGACACGCCCGGGCACGTCGACTTCACCTACGAGGTCAGCCGCAGCCTGGCCGCCTGCGAGGGGGCGGTGCTGCTGGTCGACGCCGCGCAGGGGATCGAGGCGCAGACCCTGGCCAACCTGTACCTGGCCATGGAGAACGACCTGGTCATCATCCCGGTGCTCAACAAGATCGACCTGCCGGCGGCGCAGCCGGAGAAGTACGCCGAGGAGCTGGCCGGCCTCATCGGCTGCGACCCGGCCGAGGTGCTGCAGGTCTCCGGCAAGACGGGCGCGGGCGTGCCCGAGCTGCTGGACCGCATCGTCGAGCTCGTGCCGCACCCGGTCGGGGACGCCGACGCGCCCGCCCGCGCGATGATCTTCGACTCGGTCTACGACACCTACCGGGGCGTGGTGACCTACGTCCGCGTCGTCGACGGGGGGCTGTCGCCCCGCGAGAAGATCGCGATGATGTCGACCAAGGCGACCCACGAGCTGCTCGAGATCGGCGTCATCAGCCCCGAGCCGGTGCCCTCCCAGGGTCTGGGCGTGGGCGAGGTGGGCTACCTGATCACCGGCGTCAAGGACGTGCGCCAGTCCAAGGTGGGGGACACCGTCACCGGGGCCGGGCGGATGGCGACGAAGGCCCTGGGCGGCTACCACGACCCGCGCCCGATGGTCTTCTCCGGGCTCTACCCCATCGACGGGTCCGACTACCCGCTGCTGCGGGACGCCCTCGACCGGCTCAAGCTCAACGACGCGGCCCTCGTCTACGAGCCGGAGACCTCGGCCGCGCTGGGGTTCGGCTTCCGGGTCGGCTTCCTCGGCATGCTGCACCTGGAGATCGTCCGCGAGCGCCTCGAGCGCGAGTCCGGCCTCGACCTGATCTCCACCCTGCCCAACGTGGAGTACGAGGTCCGGCTGGACGACGGCACCGTCGTCGAGGTGACCAACCCCAGCGAGTTCCCCTCCGGCAGGATCGCCTCGATCACCGAGCCGGTCGTGCGCTCGACGATCCTGGCCCCCAGCGAGTACATCGGCGCCATCATGGAGCTGTGCCAGACCCGTCGGGGGACCCTCAAGGGGATGGACTACCTCTCGCCCGAGCGGGTCGAGATGCGCTACACCCTGCCGCTGGCCGAGATCGTCTTCGACTTCTTCGACGCCCTCAAGTCCCGGACCAAGGGCTACGCCTCGTTCGACTACGAGCCGGACGGCTCGCAGGAGGCCGACCTGGTCAAGGTGGACATCCTCCTGCAGGGCGACACCGTGGACGCCTTCAGCGCGATCGTGCACCGGGACAAGGCGTACGCCTACGGGGTCCAGATGGCCACCAAGCTCAAGGAGCTCATCCCGCGCCAGCAGTTCGAGGTGCCCGTCCAGGCCGCCATCGGCGCCCGGGTCATCGCCCGCGAGACCATCCGGGCCATCCGCAAGGACGTGCTGGCCAAGTGCTACGGCGGGGACATCAGCCGCAAGCGCAAGCTGCTGGAGAAGCAGAAGGAGGGCAAGAAGCGGATGAAGATGGTCGGGTCCGTCGAGGTGCCCCAGGAGGCCTTCATCGCCGCGCTCTCCCAGGACGGCGGGGCGGCCGAGAAGGCCAAGAAGTGACCCGGGAGGACCCGCCGGTCTCCCTCCGCGGGCACTACGCCCTCGGCCACCCGGTCATCGGACCCCGTCCGCTGGCCCGGACCCGGTCCTTCACCCGCCGGGGCGGGCGGATGCCGCACACCCACCAGCGCGCCTGGGACCAGCTCTCGGCGCAGGTCGTCCTCGAGGTCCCCCGCGCCGCGGGGGACGCCTCCACGGTCGTGGACCCGTCCTTCCGGCTCGACCCGGAGCAGGTCTTCGGGCGGTGCGCACCGCTCGTGGTCGAGGTCGGGTCCGGGGCCGGGGACGCGCTGGTCGCCGGGGCGCTCGCCTCCCCGGGCCGGGACTTCCTGGCCCTGGAGGTATGGCGTCCGGGCACCGGTCACGCGCTCGCCAAGATGGCTGCGGCCACCGGTGGGCAGGCCCTGCCCAACGTCCGGGTCGTCGAGGTGGACGCGGCGCTTGCCCTGCGGACCATGCTCGAGCCCGGCACCGTCGAGGAGGTGTGGACCTTCTTCCCCGACCCGTGGCCCAAGGCCCGCCACCACAAGCGTCGGCTGGTCGGCCCCGACTTCACCGACGCGGTGGCCGACCTGCTGCGCCCGGGCGGCCGGTGGCGGCTGGCCACCGACTGGGACGACTACGCCCGGGTGATGAGGGACGTCGTCGGTGCCGAGCCGCGGCTGGAGCTGGAGTCCACCGACCGCTTCCCGCTGCGCCCGGTCACCCGCTTCGAGCGCCGCGGCACCGAGGCCGGCCGGCGCATCACCGACCTGACCTACGTGCGGGTCGACTGATCCCGGCGGCGCGGGGCGGGGGCCTCTAGTCCCCGACGGTGTTGCGGGCCCGCTTGACGAGCCGCGGGTCGGGCCGCAGGACGACGTCGTGGTCCTTGCCCTCGTAGTCGAACTGGGACAGGAAGTGACGCATCGCGTTGATCCGGGCCCGCTTCTTGTCGTTGGACTTGATCGTCATCCACGGTGCCCAGTCGGTGTCCGTGCGTCGGAACATCTCCTCCTTGGCGGCGGTGTAGTCGTCCCACCGGTCCAGCGACTCCAGGTCCATGGGGGAGAGCTTCCACTGCCGCACCGGGTCCAGCTGACGGATCGCGAACCGGGTGCGCTGCTCGGTCTGGGTCACCGAGAACCAGAACTTGGTGATCGAGACGCCGGAGTCGACGAGCATCTTCTCGAACTGCGGCGCCTGCTCCATGAACAGCTCGTACTCGGCGTCCGAGCAGAACCCCATGACCCGTTCCACCCCGGCCCGGTTGTACCAGGACCGGTCGAAGAGCACCATGTCGCCGCTCGTGGGCAGGTGCTCGATGTACCGCTGGAAGTACCACTGCCCGGCCTCGACCTCGGTCGGCTTGTTGAGGGCCACGACGGTGGCGCCGCGCGGGTTGAGGTGCTCCATGAACCGCTTGATCGACCCGCCCTTGCCGGCCGCGTCTCGCCCCTCGAAGACCAGCACGTGCCGGCTGCCGTTGTCCTTGGCCCAGTACTGGAACTTGAGCAGCTCCACCTGCAGGAGCCACTTCTCGACCTCGTAGTAGTCCCGGGTCATCCGCTCGGCGTAGGGGTAGTCCTCGCGCCAGGTGTCGACCGCGCTGCCGTCCGGCGTGATGAGGTCCGGGTCCGACCCCTGGTCGTCCCGGACGGTGTACCCCTCGTCGCGGAGCCGGTCGATGTACTCCCGGAGACGTTGCTGCACCCTCCGACCCTATCGCCCGGCCCCCGTGCGTCGCGGGACGGGGCGGTCCGTCCCCGGCCGTCGGCGACAATGGGGGAATGCCCTCGACCTTCCCGCCCGGAGACCCCGCGCCCCCGGACGGGGCGCTGCCCGCCACCGCCCTGGAGGGTATGGCCGCGCGCACCCTGGGGGTGTACCTGCACGTGCCCTTCTGCCGGGTCCGGTGCGGCTACTGCGACTTCAACACCTACACGCTCCCCGAGCTGGGGGCCGACGCCGACACGGGCCGCTACCTGGGGGCGGCGCTGGCCGAGGTCGAGCTGGCGGGCCGGGTCCTGGCGCCGGGCGACCCGCCACCGGCCAGCACGGTCTTCGTTGGCGGGGGGACCCCGACGATGCTCGCCCCGGCGGCCCTGGGGGCGTTGCTCGGACGCGTGCGCGACACCCTCGGCCTGACGGACGAGGCCGAGGTCACGACCGAGGCCAACCCCGACACGGTGACCCCGAGGGTGGCCGAGGAGCTGGCCGCCCAGGGGTTCACCCGGGTCAGCCTCGGCATGCAGTCGGTCGTCCCGCACGTCCTGCGCACCCTGGACCGTACCCACGACCCCGCCAACGTCGAGCGGGCCGTCGCCGCCGTCCGGGCGGCCGGGCTCCAGGTCAGCCTCGACCTGATCTACGGCACGCCGGGGGAGTCCCTGGAGGACTGGCGGAGCAGCCTCGAGACGGCGGTGTCGCTGGAGCCCGACCACGTGTCGGCCTACGCCCTGGTGGTCGAGGAGGGCACCCGCCTGGCGGCCCAGGTCCGCCGCGGCGAGCTGCCCGCCCCGGAGGACGACGACGAGGCCGACAAGTACGAGCTGGCCGACCGTGTCCTCGCCGGGGCCGGCTACGACTGGTACGAGATCTCCAACTGGGCCCGGGGCGACGCGCACCGGTGCCGGCACAACGTGGCCTACTGGCGCGGTGGCGACTGGTGGGGGGTCGGACCCGGGGCGCACAGCCACGTCGGCGGGGTGCGGTGGTGGAACGTCAAGCACCCACGGGCCTACGCCGACCGGCTGGCCGAAGGCCTCAGCCCGGCCCACGCCCGGGAGGTGCTGGACGACGGGCAGCGCCACGACGAGACGGTGCTGCTGCGCTCGCGGCTGGCCGAAGGCCTGCCGACCGACCTGCTGAGCGCCCCGGCGCGGACGGCCGTGGCCGGCCTCGTCGCCGACGGGCTCGTGGACGGTCCGGCGGCGGTGCGGGGCCGGGTCGTGCCGACCCTGCGCGGTAGGCTGCTCGCCGACACCGTGGTCCACCGGCTGCTGCCGGGCTGAGCCGAGATCCGGGTCCCCCGTCCTCGACACGCCGGTGCCCGCTGCGCCCCGCCGGGAGCGGGCGCCGGTAGAACGGGAACGAGGAGCAGCCCCTGCCGGGTATGAGCCGGCAGGGACTGGCCCCAGACGATGGTGGCCCGCTTCGCGGCGTATGAGGTCGCGAAGCGGGCCACGGTCGGACGTGACGTCCCGACCGGTGCGCAAGGGGTCCGGAGGCTCGACCTCCGCGTCACCGGAGGTGGCGACGGTGTGCCCGGAGGCACGCGGTCCGCCGTTCGAATCCTCGACTGTCTTGCGACCCGCCCTGCCTTGCGGAAAGGGCGTGGTCCTTGTCTACTCCTCGGGCCCGGAGGTTGGCAAGAGGTTGGCCCGAAGTCGTCCTCAGCTGAGGATGCGGATCTGGAAGGGGTACTCGAAGACCTCTCCGCGGGAGGCCATCATGGCCCCCTTGACGTGGGCCCAGATCTGGACGACGAAGAGCACGAGCCACAGCGGGAGCGCCCAGAGGAACCCGATCCCCAGGGTGAGGATCACGCTGAGCCACAGGGCCCAGCTGGCGATGGTCATCGAGACGTTGAAGTTGAACGCCCCGGCGGAGGCGGTCCGGACCGCCTGGCTGCGGTCCTTGTAGAAGACCCAGACCAGCAGCGGTCCCAGGAACGGCAGCCAGGCGCCGCTGAGCAGGAAGGAGATCGGCGCCGACAGGTGGGCCAGGAGCATCATCGTGCGCTCCTCGCCCTCGACCGGGACCTGCCCGGACCGGGTCGGGGCCCACTCCTGGCCCTGCCGGGGCTCGGACGGGCGGTCGCCGGGAAGCGGGGGAGGCGGGGGTGCGGTGCTCATGTGTCACTCCTGGGGTAGGACCGGACGGAACCTCGACCCGCCCGCCCCTTCTCAGGGAACGGTGACGAAGTCGATCAGTTCTTCGACGCTGGCGAGCAGCGTTGGTTCCAGGTCACTGTAGGAACGTACGGCGGCCAGGATTTTCTTCCACCCGCGGGCCACGTCGGCCTGCGAGGCGTGCGGCCAGCCCAGCTCCTGCAGCACCCCGTGCTTCCAGGAGCGCCCCCGCTCCACGACCGGCCACACGTCCAGGCCCAGCCGGGCCGGCTTGACCGACTGCCACACGTCCACGTAGGGGTGGCCCAGGATCCGGGCGTGGGGGCTGACCCGCTCGGCCTCGGCGACGATGCGGCTCTCCTTGGTGCCCGGCACGAGATGGTCGACCAGCACCCCCAGGCGACGGTCGGGGGTCGGCGCGAACCGGCGGATCTCGCCCGCGAGGTCGTCGACCCCGTCGAGCATCTCCACGACCACGCCCTCGACCCGCAGGTCGTCGCCCCACACCTTCTCCACCAGCTCGGCGTCGTGCCGGCCCTCCACCCAGATCCGGGACCCGGAGGCCACCCGCGCCGCCTGCCCGCGCACCGCCACCGAGCCGCTCGCGGTCCGGGAGGCCGCCTTCCGGGCCGCCTCCACCTGGGCGCGGCGCTCGCCGGTGGGCACGGTGAGCACGACCGGTCGTCCGTCGAGGAGGAACCCGGGCCCGAGCGGGAACCCCTTCGTCCGGCCCCGCCGGTCCTCCAGGTGCACCACCTGCATCCCCCCGGCCTTCTCCACCCGCACGACCGCCCCGCACCAGCCGGTGTCGACGTCCTCGACGACGAGCCCCGGCTCGGCCTCCACCGGCTGCGCGCGGCCCCTCCGGGGGGCACGCCAGTCGCCGGAGAGCACATCGGTCCCGTAGCGGTCGTTCACAGCGTCCGAGGCTATGCCGTGGGGCACCTGGGCCCGGTGAGGCGCGCCCGCGGACGGGCGCACGGGAACGGCGAGGGCCCGGTCGTCGCCGACCGGGCCCTCGCCGTGCGTCGCGGTGTCAGTCGACCTGCCGGGGCTGCGTCATGTCGGCGGGCACCACCCATGCGTCGAACTGCTCCTCGGACAGCTCGCCGCTGGCGACCGCGGCCTCGCGCAGGGTCAGGCCCTCCTTGTGCGCCTTCTTGGCGATCGCGGCCGCCTTGTCGTAGCCGATGTGCGGGTTGAGCGCAGTGACCTGCATGAGGTTGCTGGCCAGGTTGGCCTCGATGCGCGCGGTGTTGGGCTCCAGCCCCACGGCGCAGCCGTCGTTGAACGCCCGGCACGCGTCGGCCAGGAGGCGGATGCTCTCCAGCACCGCGTGCACCATGACCGGCTTGAAGACGTTGAGCTGGAAGTTGCCCTGGGTGCCGGCGAAGGCGACGGTGGCGTCGTTGCCGAACACCCGGGTGGCCACCATCGTCAGCGCCTCGGCCTGCGTCGGGTTCACCTTGCCCGGCATGATGCTGGATCCCGGCTCGTTCTCGGGGATGTTCAGCTCGCCGATGCCGTTGCGCGGCCCGGAGGCCAGCCAGCGCACGTCGTTGGCCATCTTCATCAGCGCGCCGGCGAGGGTGCGCAGCGCGGCCGAGGTCTGCACGAGCGCGTCGTGCGCGGACAGCGCGGCGAACTTGTTCTCCGCCGAGCGCAGCTCCAGCCCGGCCTCCTCGCCCATCTTCCGGGCGGCGAGGTCCCCGAAGCGCGGGTGGGCGTTGAGCCCGGTGCCGACGGCGGTGCCGCCGATGGCCAGCTCGTGCAGCCCCTCGCCCGCATGGCGGACCTGACCCATAGCGTAGTCGATCTGGGCGACCCAGCCGCCGATCTCCTGGCCCAGCGTGATGGGGGTGGCGTCCTGCAGGTGCGTGCGCCCGACCTTGACGACGTCGGCATGCTCCTGGGCCTTGGCCGCCAGCGTGTCGCGCAGCACGCCGACCCCACCCTCGAGCCGGTCCCGCAGCTCGAGGAGCACGGCGATGTGCATCGCCGTGGGGAAGGTGTCGTTGCTGCTCTGGCCCCGGTTGACGTGGTCGTTGGGGTGGACCGGGGTCTTGCTGCCCAGCTCGCCGCCGGCCAGCTCGATGGCCCGGTTGGCGATGACCTCGTTGCTGTTCATGTTGCTCTGGGTCCCCGAGCCGGTCTGGAAGACCACGAGCGGGAAGTGCTCGTCCAGGTCCCCGGCGATGACCTCGTCGGCGGCGCGGACGACGAGGTCGGCGACGTCCGCGGGGAGCTCGCCCAGCTCCGCGTTGGCCTGCGCCGCGCCCTTCTTGAGGATCCCCAGCGCCTTGATCACCGGACGCCCCCAGACGAAGGTGTCCCGGCCGATGGGGAAGTTGTGGATGCTGCGCTGCGTCTGCGCGCCCCAGTAACGGTCGGAGGGGACCTCGACCTGTCCCATGCTGTCGGTCTCCATGCGCACCTGGTTCATGGGCTCATCGTAGGTGTGCGGTCCGGCCGGCTTGCACCGGCCGCGTAGACTGGCACTCAGACCGTCGGAGTGCCAGCAGCGGGAGGTGGGCGAGAGCATGAGCGTCAGCGACGACCGTCGCCTCCACGTGCTGCGCGCCATCGTCCAGGACTACGTGCGCACCTCCGAGCCGGTGGGGTCCAAGGCGCTGCTGGAGCGCCACCAGCTGGGGGTGTCCGCAGCCACGGTGCGCAACGACATGGCGGTGCTGGAGGAGGAGGGCCTGATCACGGCCCCCCACACGAGCGCGGGCCGGGTGCCCACGGACGCCGGCTACCGCCTGTTCGTGGACCGGCTCAGCGCCGTCAAGCCCCTCGGCCGGGGCGAGCGCAGCGCGATCGAGCGTTTCCTGCACGGGGCGGTCGACCTGGACGACGTGGTCGCCCGGACCACCCGGCTGCTGTCCAGCCTGACCCACCAGGTGGCGGTCATGCAGTACCCCAGCCTGTCCCGGTCCACCGTCCGGCACGTCGAGCTGGTCCCCATCGGCGGTCCGCGTCTGATGGTCGTGCTGATCGTCAACACCGGCCGGGTCGAGCAACGCGTCATCGACACCGGGCGCGAGCTGGCCCCCGACGCCGACCTCGTCGCCGACCTGCGCTCCCGCGTCAACTCCGTCTCCGTGGGCCTGCCCCTGCCGTCGGTCCCGGCCCGCCTGGACGCCCTCCTCGAGGACGTCGCCCCGGAGGACCGCCACGTGGCGACCGCGGTCGCCCGGGCGCTGGCCGACGCCGTGGCCGAGCAGTCGGAGGAGCGGGTCGTTCTCAGCGGCACCGCGAACCTGGCCCGGTCCGGCAACGACTTCCCCACCTCGCTCTCCTCCGTCCTCGACGCCCTCGAGGAGCACGTCGTCCTGCTGCGTCTCATGGGCAGCATGGCCACCCTCGACGGCGACCAGGTCGCGGTCAGCATCGGGATGGAGAATCCCTACGAACCCCTGCGCACCACCTCGGTCGTGGCCACCAGCTACGGCGACGCCGGGGGCCTGGGGGTGGTCGGCCCCACCCGGATGGACTACCCCCAGGCGATGGCCGCGGTCCGGGCCGTGGCCCGCTACGTCGCCGAGATCCTGGACGGGTGAGGCCGTCCGTCCCCGACGGGCGGGTGCTCCCGTCCGACACCCGGCGGCTGCCGCGGCATAGTTCGACCGCCCGCGCCGTTGTCCTTCCCGTTGCCCCCCACCACCAAGGAACTCCTACGCCGTGAACGACTACTACGCCGACCTCGGGGTCTCCCGCGACGCCAGCGCCGAGGAGATCAAGAAGGCCTACCGCAAGAAGGCCCGCCAGCTCCACCCCGACGTCAACCCCGGCCCGGACGCCGAGGCCGAGTTCAAGCGGGTCTCCCAGGCCTACGACGTCCTCTCCGACCAGGGCAAGCGCTCGGCCTACGACCGGGGACAGGACCCCTACGCCGGCGCCAGCGGAGGCTTCGGGCAGGGCTTCACCTTCACCGACATCATGGACGCCTTCTTCGGCGGCACCGCGGCCGGTGCCCGGGGGCCGCGCTCGCGGGTGCAGCGCGGGCACGACGCGCTCGTGCGCTTGGACGTCGAGCTGGCCACGGCCGTCTTCGGCGGCGAGGAGAACCTCACCGTCGACACGGCCGTCCGATGCACCACCTGCACCGGGTCCGGCGCACAGCCGGGCAGCGGCACCCGGACCTGCGCGGTGTGCTCCGGGCGGGGAGAGGTGCAGCAGGTGCAGCGCTCCTTCCTCGGCCAGGTGATGACCTCGCGCCCCTGCCAGGCCTGCCGAGGCTACGGCGACGTCATCGAGCACCCGTGCTTCGACTGCTCCGGCGAGGGGCGGGTGCGCACCCGCCGTGAGCTGACGATCAAGGTGCCGGCGGGCGTGGACAGCGGCACCCGCATCCAGCTGGCCGGCGAGAGCGAGGTGGGACCCTTCGGCGGGGAGGCCGGAGACCTCTACGTCGAGATCGCGGTAGCCCCCCACGAGAGCTTCACCCGCCGCGGCGACGACCTGCACTGCCGGGTGGAGGTGCCGATGACCGCCGCCGCGCTGGGCGCGACCCTGCCGGTCGAGACCTTCGACGGTCCGGTGGAGGTCGACGTGCCCGAGGGCACGCAGCCCGGGCAGACCGTCACGCTGCCCGGCCTGGGTGTGGGCCACCTGCGCTCGCAGGGTCGTGGAGACGTCGTCGTCCACCTCGACGTGCGGGTGCCCACCCGGCTCACCGCCGCCCAGCGCGAGCTGCTCGTGCAGCTGGCGGCGGAGCGCGGGGAGACCGACCCCGAGGGCCGCATGGCCACCACGGGCTCGCACGCGGGAAGGGCGGGCAAGTTCTGGGACGCCCTGCGCGGCCGGTGACGGCGTGACGGCCCCCCTCTTCGTCGTCGGCGCCGACCTCCTGGCCGACGGCGGGGACACCGTGCGGCTGGACGGGTCCGAGGGTCGGCACGCCGCCGACGTGCAGCGGATCGGGCCGGGGGAGTCGCTCCTCCTCGCCGACGGCTCGGGCACCTGGGCCCGGTGCACCGTCCTGAGCGCCCACCGGGGCGCGCTGGACCTGCGGATCGAGTCCCGCGGCACCCACCCCGCCCCCGCGGTCCGCCACGTGCTCGTCCAGGCCCTGGCCAAGGGCGACCGCGACCTGCAGGCCGTCGAGAGCGCCACCGAGCTGGAGGTCGACGAGGTCGTGCCGTGGCAGGCCGACCGCAGCATCGTGCGGTGGCGGGGGGAGCGGGGCGCCAAGTCGCGCCGCCGGTGGGAGCAGCAGGTGCTCGCCGCCGCCAAGCAGGCGCGCCGGACCCGGGTGCCCGAGGTCGCCGAGCTCGTCGGCCGCCCCGCGCTGCTGGAACGCGTCGCGGCGGCGGACCTGGCGCTCGTCCTGCACGAGGAGGCCGACGAGCCCCTCACGACCGCCCTGGCCGGGCTGCCGACCCCGGACCGGGACGCGGCGGCCGCCGGCCCGGAGGTGCTCGTCGTGGTCGGTCCCGAGGGGGGGATCACCCCCGACGAGCTGACCGCCCTGGTCTCCGCCGGAGCCCGCCCGGTCCGGCTGGGTCGGGCGGTCCTGCGCACCTCCACGGCCGGGGCGGCGGCCCTCGCCCTGCTCAACGCGGCCGGACGGTGGCGGTGAGCACCACCTCCCCGGAACGTCCGGTCCGACCCCAGGTCCCGCCCTCGATCTTCTCCCCGGGCCTGCGCAGCACCTCGCTCGGGGCCGCGGCCCTCATCTCGCTGTTCGCCCTCGAGTACATCGCGGTCGGGGCGGCCATGCCGACCGTCGCCGCGGACCTGGACGGGTACCACCTCTACAACATGGCCTTCGGCGCCACCGTGGCCGCGAGTGTCGTGGGCATGGTGGTCGGCGGATGGTGGTCGGACCGGTCCGGACCCCGTCCGGTCGTCCTCGCCGGCACCGGACTGTTCACGGCAGGCCTGCTCGTCGCCGGGCTCGCCGCCTCGATGGAGGTCTTCGTCGTCGGCCGCGGCCTGCAAGGACTGGGCAGCGGCCTGTCCACGGTCGCCCTCTACGTCGTCATCGCCCAGCGCATCCCCGACCAGCGCCGTCCCTCGGTCTTCTCCCTGCTCGCCGCCGCCTGGGTGGTGCCCGGGCTGGCCGGTCCGCTGCTGACCGGTGTCGTCGTGGAACGGTTCACCTGGCACTGGGTCTTCCTCGGTGTCGTCCCGTTCGTCGGGGTCTCGGTGCTCGTGCTGCGCCGGGCCCTGGCCGGCACCCGACCGGGTGCCGGTGCGCCGCACCTGCGCCCCCGGACCATCCTCTGGGCCGTCGTGGCCGCCGTGGCCGTGGGCGCGCTCAACCTGGCGGGGGACTCCGTCGACGGGTTCGAGCGGGCCGTCGGCCCGGTGCTGCTCCTGCTGCTGCTCGCGGCCTCCTGGCACCTGCTCCCGGCGGGCACGCTCACGCTCGGGCGGGGGCTGCCCTCGGTCATCGGCGTCCGGGCCGCGATGGGCGGGTCCTTCCTCGCGGCCGAGGCCTACCTGCCGCTCATGCTGCGTGACGAGCACGGCTACTCCCCGGCGCAGGCGGGGGCCGTGCTCGCCGTCGCGTCGGTCGCCTGGGCGCTGGGTTCCTGGGCCCAGGGCCGTCTGGGGGAGTCCGTCGACCGCTACACGCTGATGCGGGTCGGGGTGACGGTGTTCCTCGCCCTCATGGTGGGGCTCATCCTGGCCGTCGCCCTGCGGTGGCCCGGGTGGAGCGTGGTGCTGCTCTACGGCGCCGCCACCCTGGGGGTGGGGCTGGCCTACCCGACGACCTCGCTGCTGACGATGCGGCTGTCGCCCGAGGCGGAGATCGGGCGCAACAGCTCGGCGCTCCAGGTGGGCGAGTCGCTGACCGGCGCCGTGACGCTGGCCGTGACAGGGGTGGTCTTCGGCCTCTTCTACGCCTCGCAGCCGCACGCGGCCTTCGTCGGGACCCTGGCCGTGGCGGTGTCCGTGGGGGCGGTGTCGGTGCTGAGCGCCTGGCGCACCCGACCGTGACGACGACGACCAGGGTGGCCCGGGGCGGCCGCCTAGACTGGAGGACCTGATGACCGAACCACAGCACGGACCCCGCGTGGTCCCCACCCACACCGTCGTCGTGCCCGACGACGTGCCCATGGTCAGCCTGCTCGGGCCCCGGGACGAGCTGCTGCGCACGATCGAGCGGGCCTTCCCGCAGGTCGACGTGCACGTGCGGGGCAACGAGTTCCGGCTGACCGGCGACACCGGCGAGATCGCCCTCGTGGAGCGGCTCGTCGACGAGCTCCTGGCCGTGGCCGCCACCGGCCAGCCGCTCAACCGGGACGCGGTGGAACGGTCCATCGGGATGCTGCGCACGAGCACCACGGAACGCCCCGCCGACGTGCTGACGATGAACATCATCAGCAGCCGGGGCCGGACGATCCGCCCCAAGACGCTCAACCAGAAGCACTACGTCGACGCCATCGACGAGCACACGATCGTCTTCGGGCTGGGGCCGGCCGGCACGGGGAAGACCTACCTGGCCATGGCCAAGGCGGTCGCGGCCCTGCAGGCCAAGCAGGTCAACCGGATCATCCTGACCCGCCCCGCCGTCGAGGCGGGCGAACGGCTGGGCTTCCTGCCCGGCACCCTCAACGACAAGATCGACCCCTACCTGCGGCCGCTCTACGACGCGCTGCACGACATGGTCGACCCGGACTCGATGGCCAAGCTCATGGCGGCCGGGACGATCGAGGTGGCCCCGCTGGCCTACATGCGCGGCCGCACGCTCAACTCGGCCTTCATCATCCTCGACGAGGCCCAGAACACCTCGCCGGAGCAGATGAAGATGTTCCTGACCCGCCTGGGCTTCGGCTCCAAGATGGTGGTCACCGGGGACACCACGCAGGTCGACCTGCCCGGCGGGACGACCTCGGGCCTGAAGGTGGTCCAGGAGATCCTGCACGACGTGGACGACATCCACTTCGCCCACCTCACCAGCGACGACGTCGTCCGTCACCGCCTGATCAGCGACATCGTCGACGCCTACGGCCGCTACGACGCCCGGCGGCCCGGGCACGAGCGCTCGCGCCCCGCGCGGCAGGGCCCGGGCAGGCGGTCCGCCGAGGGGACCTCGCGGTGAGCGTGGAGGTGCTCAACGAGTCCGGGGAGGTGCCCTCACCCTGCCCCGAGCAGGAGCTGGCCGACCTCGCCCGGCACGTGCTCGACCAGCTGCGCGTCCACCCGCGCGCCGAGCTGACCGTCACCCTCGTCGACGAGCGGACCATGAGCGCGCTGCACGAACGGTGGATGGACCTGCCCGGTCCCACCGACGTGATGAGCTTCCCGATGGACGAGCTGCGGCCCGGCCGGGGCGAGGCCGACGACGACCTCGTCGAGGGCGTGCTGGGCGACGTCGTGCTCTGCCCCTCGGTCGCGCGGGCCCAGGCCGCCCGCGCCGGGCACGCGGTCGGCGACGAGCTGCTGCTCCTGACCACCCACGGCATCCTGCACCTGCTCGGCTTCGACCACGCCGAGGCGGCCGAGGAGCGGGAGATGTTCGACCTGCAGCGCACGCTGCTGCTCACGTTCTTGGCGCAGCGCGGACGGACGACGACGGCGGCGCCGGAGGCGGGCCGCACGTGACGCCGTTGGTGCTGGTGGCGATCGTGGCCACCGTCGTGGCCTTCCTTCTCACCGCCGGGGAGACCGCCCTGCAACGGGTCACCCGGCACCGTGCCGAGCAGCTGGCCGACGAGGGGCGCGGCGGTGCCCGAGCGCTGCTCCGGATCAGCGCGGAACCGGCCCCCTACCTGGCCGTGGCCACCTTCGTGCGGGTGACCGCGGAGGCCGCCACGGCCGTCGCGGTGACCGTCGCGGTCGACATGGTGACCGACTCCCACTGGCAGACGGCCCTCGTCGCGACCGGGATCATGGCGGTCGTCTCCTTCGTCGTCGTCGGGGTCTCCCCCCGCACGCTCGGCCGCCAGCACAGCGAGGCGGTCGCCCTCACGGCCGCCCCGGTGGTGCGTCTGCTGCGTCTGCTGCTCGGGGCCGTGGCCAAGCTGCTCGTCGTCTTCGCCAACGCGGTCACCCCGGGACGCGGCTACGCCGAGGGCCCCTTCGCGACCGAGTCCGAGCTGCGCGAGCTGGTCGACATCGCGGGGGACTCGGCGGTGATCGAGGACGAGGAACGGGACATGATCCACTCGATCTTCGAGCTGGGGGACACCGTGGTGCGCGAGGTCATGGTGCCACGACCCGACCTGGTCACCGTCAAGGACGAGAAGGTGCTCAAGCAGGCCATGTCGCTGTTCCTGCGGTCCGGCTTCTCCCGGGTCCCGGTCGTGGGCGAGGACACCGACGACGTGCTGGGGATGCTGTACTTCAAGGACGTGGCCCGGCAGGTGAACGCCAACCCGGACGCGGCCAGGTCCGTCGCCGTCACCGAGGTCATGCGGCCGGTGCAGCGCGTCCCGGAGATGAAGCGGGTGGACGAGCTCCTGCGTGAGATGCAGCGGGCCCGCCAGCACGTGGCCGTGGTCATCGACGAGTACGGCGGCACCGCAGGGCTGGTGACCATCGAGGACATCGTCGAGGAGATCGTCGGGGAGATCACCGACGAGTACGACCGCGACACCGTGGACATCGAGCGGGTCGTGGACGAGGACGGGCAGGAAAGGGTCCGCGTCCCGGCCAACCTGCCGGTGGACGACCTCGCCGAGATGTTCGAGGTGGAGATCGAGACCGAGGACGTCGACTCGGTGGGTGGCCTGCTGGCGACCGTCCTGGGCATGGTGCCGATCCAGGGCGCCGTCGCCGAGGTCGCCGGGCTCGAGCTGACCGCGGAGCGGATGGCCGGCCGACGGCGGCGGGTGGCGACCGTGCTGGTCCGCCGGCTCCCGCACCCCCACGAGCCCGGCGGCCGGGACGAGCCGCAGGAGACGACCGGCACCGACCACGATCCCACGGAGGTCACCCGTGCATCCTGACACCCCGGCCGAGGGCGCGGGCGAGCACCGCAGCGGGTTCGCCTGCCTCGTGGGCCGCCCCAACGCCGGCAAGTCCACGCTTACCAACGCCCTCGTCGGCAGCAAGGTGGCCATCACCTCCTCCAAGCCGCAGACGACCCGCCACACCATCCGGGGGATCCGCACGACGCCCGGCTCCCAGCTGGTGCTCGTCGACACCCCTGGGCTGCACCGGCCCCGGTCCCTCCTGGGCCAGCGGCTCAACGACCTGGTGCGCGAGACCCTGCTCTCGGTCGACGTCATCGGCTTCTGCCTGCCCGCCGACCAGCGGGTGGGCCCGGGGGACACCTACATCGCCAACGACCTGGCCGAGCTGCACCGCGTCCGGAAGGTCCCCGTGGTGGCCATCGCGACCAAGGCCGACGCGGTCGACCGGGACCGGCTGGCCGAGCACCTCGTCGCGATCGACCGGCTCGGCGACTGGGACGCGATCATCCCCTGCTCGGCGGTCGGCGGCGAACAGGTCGAGCAGGTCGGCGACCTGCTGGCGTCCTACCTGCCGCCCTCCCCGCCGCTGTACCCGCTCGACCAGGTCAGCGACGAGTCCACGGTGGTGATGATCGCCGAGCTGGTTCGGGAGGCGGCCCTGGAGGGGGTGCGGGACGAGCTGCCGCACAGCCTGGCCGTCCAGGTCGAGGAGATCGTCCCGCGCGAGGGCCGGCCCGAGGGCGACCCGATGAGCGACGTGCGGGTGAACGTGTTCGTGGAGCGGCCCAGCCAGAAGGCCATCGTCATCGGTCGCGGCGGCACCCGCCTGCGGGAGGTCGGCACGACCGCCCGCCGGGCCATCGAGGAGCTCCTGGGCCACCGCATCTACCTCGACCTGCACGTCAAGGTCGCCAAGGACTGGCAGCGGGACCCCAAGCAGCTCGACCGGCTCGGTTTCTAGGGGTTCCCGTCCCGTCGTCGTGTGCCGCCGCCCGGCAGGTGGCAGAGTGAGCCCATGAAGAAGCTCCTCAACGACCCCGCCGACGTGGTGGTCGAGGCGCTGACCGGGATGGGCCTGGCCCACCCGAACCTGATCGCCGTGGACCTTCAGGCCCGTGTCGTCGGCCGTCGGGGCGGCCCGGTCAGGGGCAAGGTGGGGGTGGTCGCCGGGGGAGGCTCGGGCCACGAGCCGATGCACGCCGGCTACGTGGGCACCGGCATGCTCGACGCCGCCTGCTGCGGAGAGGTCTTCACCTCGCCGGTCCCCGAGCAGTGGCTCGCCGCGGTCCGCGCGGCGGACGGGGGTGCGGGCGTGGTCCTGCTGGTCAAGAACTACACCGGCGACGTGCTCAACGCGGACATGGCCGTCGAGCTCGCCGAGCTGGCCGGGGGCCCGCCGATCGAGGTGGTCGTCGTGGCTGACGACGTCGCGGTGCGGGACAGCACCTGGACGGCCGGTCGGCGAGGGACGGGACTGACCGTCCTGCTGGAGAAGGTGGTCGGTGCCGCCGCCCAGGAGGGGAGGTCGCTGCAGGAGTGCGCCGCGCTCGCCCGCAGCCTCGCCGGGAGGGGCGGGTCGATGGGGGTCGGTCTGGGGTCGCCGACGGTCCCCGCCGGGGGTGCCCCCACCTTCGTCCTGGCGGAGGGGGAGATGGAGCTGGGCGTGGGCATCCACGGCGAGCCCGGCCGGGAGCGCATCGCGTCGCTCCCGGCGCGCGAGGTCGCCGCCGCGCTCGTCGAGCCGGTCGTGGCCGACCTCGACCTGCGGGCCGGTGACCAGGTCCTGTGCCTGGTCAACGGGCTCGGCGGGACGCCCCTCATGGAGCTCTACCTCATGCACCACGAGGTCCACGCCCTCCTGGACCGGGCCGGCATCCGGGTGGCCCGGACGCTGGTGGGCAACTACATCACGTCGCTGGAGATGGCCGGCTGCACGGTCACCCTCCTGCGCGCCGACGACGACGTCGTGCGCCTGTGGGACGCCCCGGTGGCGACCCCCGGGCTGCGATGGGGATCCTGAAAGGAACGCGATGGCAGACCTGAAGTCCTTCCAGCGGTGGATCGGCGAGGCCGCCGCCGACCTGACCGACCAGGCGGACCACCTCACCGAGCTCGACCGGGCCGTCGGGGACGGCGACCACGGCACGAACATGGCCCGCGGGTTCGGCCGGTGCGCGGAGCTGGCGGACCACGAGGAGTTCGCCGGGATCGACGCCTACCTCAAGAAGGTCGGGATGACGCTGGTGGGCACCGTCGGTGGTGCGTCGGGGCCCCTCTACGGCACGTTCTTCCTCCGGATGGCCGGACCGTTGTCCGCGACCGCGGACGGTGGCGCCTTCGAGCTGGGCCAAGGGCTGCGCGCCGGGGTCGAGGGGGTCGTCGCGCGAGGCAAGGCCGAGCGGGGCGACAAGACCATGTATGACGCGCTCGCGCCTGCGGTGGACGCGTTCGCCGCGGCGGTGGCCCGGGGAGACGGGCTCGGCGACTGCCTGGCGGCGGCGGCGGCCGCCGCCGAGGAGGGACGGGACGCCACCGTCCCCCTGGTGGCACGCAAGGGCCGGGCCTCCTACCTGGGGGAGCGGAGCGCGGGACACCTCGACCCCGGGGCGGCCAGCGCAGCCATCCTGCTGCGCGCGGCCGCGCGGACGCTGGGGTGAGGCCGGCGGTGGTCTCCCTGGTCGTCGTCTCGCACAGCCGTGCCCTCGCGGAGGCTGCCGTCGGACTGGCGACGCAGATGCTGCACGGCCCGACCGGTCCGCACGTCGAGGTGGCCGCCGGCCTGGAGGACGGTGGTCTGGGCACCGACGCCGGGGCCGTGGCCCGGGCCGTGTCCCGGGCGGACGCGCTCGGCGGCGGTGCGGGGGTGCTCGTCCTGGTCGACCTGGGCAGCGCCGTCCTCTCCGCCGAGATGGCGCTGGAGCTGCTCGATCCGGAGGTGGCCGCCCGGGTGCGGCTCAGCCCCGCCCCGCTGGTGGAGGGCCTGCTCGCGGCGGTGGTCACCGCGGCCGGCGGCGCCGACCTGGACACGTGCGCCCGCGAGGCGGACGCCGGTCTGCGCGCCAAGGACGAGCACCTGCGGGACCCCCGGGGCGGCGTGTCGTCCGCGCCCGCCGAGGCGTCGGAGACGGGGACGACGACGACACCCTCTGCGTCCTCGCTCGAGCTGGCCGTCACCGCCGAGCACGGCCTGCACGCCCGCCCGGCCGCCCGCCTGGTCGCCTGCGCGGCAGGGCGGGCGCCGAGGACGACCCTGCGTCTGCGCAACCTGACCGCGGGACGCGGACCGGTGGACGGGTTGTCGCTGTCGGCGGTCGCCACCCTCGACGCGCAGCAGGGGCACGTGCTGCTCGCGGAGGCCGTCGGCCCGGAGGCCGAGCAGCTGCTCGCCGAGCTCGAGGAGCTCGCGCTGATGGGGTTCGGGGACCTTCCCGGTCCGGCCGAGCCCCTCGCGGAGGTCGACGTCCCCGCACCAGCCGTGTCCACCGAGCCCGGGGTGGCCGGGTCGGGCCTGGAGGCGGCGATCGGACCGGCCGTCCGGATGGAGTCGGTGCTGGAGACCGCCGACGACCACGCCGGCTCCGTCCCCGAGGAGCATCAGCGGCTGGCCGACGCCGTCGTCGGCGTGCGGGCACGGCTCGCCGAGCTCGCCGAGCAGGCCCGTCGGCACCTGGGCCAGGGGGAGGCCGAGGTGTTCGAGGCGCACGCCACCCTGCTGCAGGACCCCCGGATCACCGAGGCCGCCCATGCCCGGATCGAGGCGGGCGAGCCGGCGACCGAGGCGTGGTCGGCGGCGGTCCGCGCGGCGGCGGAGGCGTTCGCCACGCTGGCCGATCCCTACCAGCGCGAGCGGGGGCAGGACGTGCACGGCGTCGGGGACCGGGTGGTGCGGATGCTGCTGGGGCTCGAGGAGCCGGAGAGCACGGCCCACGGCGTCCTCGTGGTCGACGAGCTCGACCCGGCGCTGGCCATCTCGCTGGACGCCTCGAAGGTCCAGGGGGTCCTGACCCGGAACGGGGGGACGACCGGCCACGGGGTGCTCATCGCCACCGCCCGCGGGGTGCCGGTGCTCACCGGGGTCGGGGACCGGGCGGACGTCCCGGACGGCACGGTCGTGGCCTTCGACGCCCGCAGCGGCGACCTCGTGGTCGATCCCGAGCCCGCGCTGCGGGAGGCCTTCGAGGAGATGGTCTTGGCACGCAGCCGGGAGCGGGGGCGGGCGCTGCGGCACGCGCGCTCCCCGGCGGTCACGACCGACGGGGTGCGGGTGCGGGTCAAGGCCAACGTCTCGTCCCTGGCCGTCGCCCGCCTCGGGGCCGACCTGGGCGCCGAGGGGTCCGGGCTGGTGCGCACCGAGGCCGTCTTCGCCCAGTGGCGCCAGGCCCCGTCGGTGGACCAGCAGGTCCAGGTGTACGCAGCCATGGCTGCCGTCTACCACCCGCACCCGGTGACCATCCGGACCTGGGACGTCGGCGGCGACAAGCCGCTGCCGTTCCACCCGCTGCCCGTCGAGGGCAACCCCTTCCTCAGCGCCCGGGGGCTGCGGGCCTTTGTCGAGGACCCCTCCCTGCTGCTCGACCAGCTGCAGGCCGTCTGCACGGTGGCGGTGGACCACCCCCTCGCCGTGCTCTTCCCGATGGTCACGACCGTCCAGGACGTGCGGTGGGCCCGGGAGCTGCTGGCCACGGCCGCCCGCAGGGCCGGGCTGAGCGCCCCGCCACCGGGCCTGCAGGTCGGCATCATGGTGGAGGTGCCTGCGGCGGCCCTCGGGATCGCCCACCTGGCCCAGGGTCTGGACCTGGTCTCGATCGGCAGCAACGACCTCGTGCAGTACACCCTGGCCGCGGAACGGGGGAACCCGCGGCTGGCGGCGTGGTCGGACGCCCTCGACCCGGCGGTGCTCTCCCTGGTCCGGTCCGTGACCGCCGGGGTCCCGGAGGGGGTCCGGGTCGGGCTGTGCGGGGCGATGGCGGGCGACCCGGACCTGGCCGGCCTCCTCGTGGGGCTCGGGGTCCAGGAGCTCAGCGCGTCGGCCGCCTCGGTGCCCCTCGTCAAGCAGCGTCTGCGGACCGGGAGCACCGCCGAGTTCGGCGACCTGGCGGCCCGGGCGCTGGCCTGCCCCGACGGCGCATCCGTGCGCGCGCTGGTCCAGGAGGCGCAGCCGACCCCGACGGTGCGGCTCAGCGGACCCCGCGCGGTCGGAACTGCACGCTGATCCGTGGCCCGACCGGCTGGCCGGTCTTGGGGACGCAGTGGTCCCAGGTGCGCTGGCAGGCCCCGCCCATGACGAGCAGGTCGCCGTGGCCCAGGACGAACCGCGTGCTGGCCCCGCCACCGCGCGGGCGCAGGAGCAGGGCCCGCGGGGCGCCCAGGCTCACGATGGCCACCATCGTGTCGGCCCGCGAGCTGCGTCCGTGGCGGTCGCCGTGCCAGGCGACGCTGTCCCGGCCGTCCCGGTACAGGCACATCCCCGCGGTGCGGAACGGCTCGCCGAGCTCGGCGGCGTAGTGCGCGCTGAGCTCGTCCCGGGCCCTGGCCAGGACCGGGTCGGGCAGCGTCTCGCCCTCGCCGTAGAACCGCAGGAGCCGGGGAGTCTGGACCTCCCGCTCCCACATCTGGCGTCGCTCCCCGCGCCACTCCACGCCGGCCGGTCCGCCGAGGAAGAGCCGGGCGAAGAGCTCGTCGGAGCCAGTGACCCAGCCGGGCCGCAGGTCGACCCAGGAGCCGGCGTCCAGCACGGTCCGGCGCACAGCGCCCGTGAGCGGGCGCACCCCGACCTCGTCGACCTGGTCGAGCAACGAACCCTGCAGCATCATGCCAGGATTGGAACACATGTTCGACACCCCGCGCAAGGGTGGCTGCGGGTGAGGTGCGGGGGTCGTCCGCCCCGGGCCGGCACGGGGCGGTCCTCCCGCCGTCCACGGGCGACGTGGGAGATGATGGGGGCATGCCCACCTACCGCGAGGCCGCGATCGTCCTGCGGACCTACAAGCTCGGGGAGGCCGACCGCATCGTCATCCTGCTGACCCGCGGGCGCGGCAAGGTGCGGGCCGTGGCCAAGGGGGTCCGGCGGACGAAGAGCCGGTTCGGTGCCCGGCTGGAGCCGGGCATGGTCGTCGACGTCCAGTGCTACGAGGGGCGCACGCTGGACACCGTCACCCAGGCCGACGGGCTGGCCGCGTACGGGGAGATGATCGCGCGCGACTACCCGGCGTGGACGTCGGCCCACGTGATGCTGGAGACCTGCGAGCAGCTCACCGAGGAGGGGCAGGTGGCTCCCCAGCACTTCCGCCTGCTCGCCGGGGGGCTGGCGGCGCTGGCGGCCGGGGAGCACGAGCCGCGGATGGTGCTCGACTCCTACCTCGTCCGGGCGCTGGCCGTCGCCGGCTGGCGGGCCAGCTTCGTCGACTGCGCCCGGTGCGGGATGACCGGCCCCCACCGGGCCTTCCACGTCCCCTCCGGCGGTGCGGTGTGCCCCGTGTGCCGGCCGCCGGGGTCGACGGCCCCCGCCCCCGAGACGCTGGCCCTGCTCGGGGCGCTCCTCACCGGGAACTGGGAGCTCGCCGACGCCAGCCAGAGCCGGCACCGGGCGGAGGCGAGCGGCCTGGTGGCCGCATACCTGCAGTGGCACCTCGAACGGGGCGTGCGCTCGCTCCGCCACCTGGAGAGGATCCGTTGAGCATGGCCGCAGGTTCCCGCCGGGTCCCAGTCCCGCCCGACCCGCACCCCACGGGGGCGCGCCCTCCGGACGTCCCGCGTGAGCTGGTGCCGCGGCACGTGGCGATCGTCATGGACGGCAACGGCCGTTGGGCCAACCAGCGGGGGCTGCGCCGGACGCAGGGTCACGAGGCCGGGGAGGCGTCCCTGCTGGACGTCATCGCCGGGGGGATCGAGATCGGGGTGCGCTGCATCAGCGCCTACGCCTTCTCCACCGAGAACTGGCGGCGCAGCCCGGACGAGGTGCGCTTCCTCATGGGCTTCAACCGCGACGTCATCCACCGCCGCCGCGACCAGCTCGACTCCTGGGGGGTGCGGGTGGTCTGGTCCGGCCGCGCGCCCCGCCTGTGGCGGTCGGTGGTCTCCGAGCTGCAGGACGCCGAGCGCCGGACCCGGGACAACGACGTCATCACCCTCAACTTCTGCGTCAACTACGGGGGCCGGGCGGAGATCGCCGACGCGGTCCGTCGGATCGGCGAGGACGTGCGGGCGGGGAGGCTCTCGCCCCGGGGCATCGACGAACGCACCGTGGCGCGCTACCTCTACCACCCCGAGGTGCCCGACGTGGACCTGTTCCTGCGCAGCTCGGGGGAGCAGCGCACCTCCAACTTCCTGCTGTGGCAGAGCGCGTACGCCGAGATGGTCTTCCAGGACGTCCTCTGGCCCGACTACGACCGGCGTCACCTGTGGCAGGCGATCGAGGAGTATGCCGCGCGCGACCGGCGCTACGGGGGAGCGGTGGACCGGTCGGCCGGCCCGTCCACGCCCTCGGAGGGCTAGCCGGACGCCTCGGTCCTCGCCGTGCCCGGGCCCGGCCCGGCGCACCCGGAGCAGGTGCCGAAGAGCTCGAGGGTGTGGTCGACGTCGACGAACCCGTGCTCGGCGGCGACCCGTTCGGACCACGTCTCCACCCCGGGTCCGGCGACCTCGACCGTGCGGCCGCAGTCCCGGCATACCAGGTGGTGGTGGTGGCCGGTCGAGCAGCGGCGGTAGCGGGCCTCGCCCTCGTCGGTGCGCAGCACGTCGACCTCGCCGTCCGCCGCCATCACGGTCAGCACCCGGTAGACCGTGGCCAGGCCCACCCTGGTCCCGCGCTCACGCAGACGGGCGTGCAGCTCCTGGGCGGAGCAGAAGTCGTTGTGGCGGCCGAGCTCGTCGGCGACGGCGAGCTGCTGACGGGTGGTCCGGCGGCGTGGTTCCTCGGGGCTCGTGCTCATGGTGGCGTTCCTTGGCTCGGGACGGTGCTACGCTAATGATAACCGATCTCAGTAACTATCAGGAGCCAGACCATGCGGACCTCCGGCACCGCCCTCGCCGCGGCAGTCGCCCTCGTCGTCGCCGGCTGCGGCACCCCGTCCGCCGACGCGCCGGACGGTGCGTCCGGGACCGGCGGCACCGGCACGTCGGCCCCCGTCGCCGTCAGCACCACGACACCGCTGGGCAGCGTGGTGCAGGACGTGGTGACCTGCAACGGCGGGACGGCCAGCACCCTCATGGCACCGGGCGACGACCCGCACACGTTCGCGCCGTCCTCGGCCCAGCTCGCGCAGCTGACCCAGGCCGAGCTGGTGGTGGCGATCGGCCTGGGCCTGGAGGAGGGCCTGGGCGCGGCGATCGAGAACGCCCGGTCCGACGGGGCACGGGTGCTGGAGCTGGCCCCCCTGCTCGACCCGCTGCCCTTCGACGGCACGACCGGGCCCGCCGAGGACGACCACGAGGGGGAGGAGGACGAGCACGCCGACGACGACGGGCACGCGCACGACGGGGACGACCCGCACGTGTGGCTCGACGCCTCACGGATGGCGACGGCCGCCGAGCTCGTCGGCGAGGAGCTCGCGACCGTGACCGGCGACGACGGCTACGCCGGGTGCGGGACGCAGGTCGCCGCGGAGCTGCGGGACGTGCACGAGCAGGTCGTGGAGATCCTGGCGGCCGTCCCGGAGGAGCGTCGCGTCCTGGTCACCGACCACCAGTCGTTCGGCTACTTCGCCCAGGCCTACGACTTCGACCTCCTGGGCGTCGTCGTCCCCGGTGGCTCGACGGACGCGGAGCCGTCGTCGCAGGAGCTGGCCGAGCTGGTCGAGGTCGTCCGGGACGCCGGTGTCCCGGCCGTCTTCTCCAACACCGCCGTCAGCTCCAGCCTGGTCGAGGCCGTCGCCGCCGAGGCGGGCGGGGAGGTCCAGGTCGTCGAGCTCTATGTGGGGTCGGTCGGGCCGGAGGGGTCGGGGGCGACCACCTACGCCGACCTCATGCTCACCGACGCCCGGCTCATCGCCGACGCGCTGGGCTGACGGGAAGGATCACGGTATGCAGTGGTGGGTCGAGCCCTTCCTCCTGGGCTTCCAGCAGCGAGCCCTCCTCGGCGGCCTGCTCGCGGCGCTGATGGCCTCCGTCGTCGGGGTCTGGCTGGTGCTGCGGGGCATGAGCTTCTTCGGGGACGCCTTCGTCCACGGGGTGCTGCCCGGCATCGCCCTGGCTGTCGTGCTGGACCTCAACGTCTACCTCGGGGCGGCCGTGGCCGCCGTCGTCATGGTCGCCGGCATCCACTACGTGCACCGGGCGACCCTGCTCAAGGAGGACACCGGCATCGGGCTGCTCTTCGTCGGGATGCTGGCGCTCGGGGTCGTCATCATCTCCCGGAGCAGCTCCTACACCGGCAGCCTGACCTCGATCCTCTTCGGGGACGCGCTGGGGGTGACCGCCACCGACCTGCGCTGGCAGGCGGGCGTGGTCGTCGTGGTGCTGGTGGCCTCCGCCCTGCTCTACCGGCCGTTCCTCTCGCTGAGCTTCAGCGCGACCAAGGCGAGCTCGCTGGGGATGCGCCCTGGCCTGGCGCACGCGCTGCTCCTGGTGCTCATCGCGGTGGCGGTCATCGGCAGCTTCCGCACCGTCGGCACCCTGCTGGTCTTCGGCCTGCTCGTCGGGCCGGCCGCCACCGCGGCCCTGGTGAGCCGGACGATCCCCCAGATGTTCGTCGTGTCGATGGTCGTCGGGGCGCTGTCCGTCTGGCTGGGGCTCGTGGTCAGCTACCACCTCCAGACGGCCGCCTCGGCGACGATGGCGCTGGTGCCCATCGTGCTCTTCTTCGTCATCCTGCCCGTCACCCGGCTCCGTCGGCGGGCGCGCGCCAGGGCGGTGACGGCATGAGCGCCGGCACCGGGTGCACGCCCCTGGCCAGGGCAACCGACCTGGTCCTGCGCTACGACGGACACCTGGCGGTCGACCGGTCCAGCCTCGAGCTGCCGGCCGGCCAGGTGACCGCGATCATCGGACCCAACGGGTCGGGCAAGTCGACCCTGCTGCACGCCCTCGCCGGCCTGCACGAGGTGGCCGCAGGGAGGCTGGAGGTCCTCGGCACGAGCGCCGCGAGGGCCCAGTCGCAGATCGCGTACGTCATGCAGCACGTGGCCGTCCCCGAGGGGGTGCCGATCACGGTCCGCGAGGTCGTGGCCATGGGCCGCTACCCCACGCTGGGCTGGTGGCGCCGCCCCCGGCGGGAGGACCGCGAGCGGGTCCGTGCGGCCCTGGCAGCCCTGGAGATCGAGGACCTGGCCGCCCGGCACCTGGGCGAGCTCTCCGGGGGCCAGCGGCAACGGGTCTACGTCGCCCAGGCGCTGGCCCAGGACCACGTGGCGATCTTCCTGGACGAGCCGCTCACCGGCCTGGACATGGTCTCGGCCAGGGCGATCGACCGGATCATCCACTCCGAGCACGAGGCCGGCCACTCCGTGGTCCTGACCACCCACGACCTGGAGGAGGCCCGGGCGGCCGACCAGGTGGTGCTGATGGCCGGCCGGGTGGTGGCCTGGGGGCGGCCCGAGGAGGTGCTCACCCCCACCCACCTCACGTCGGCCTACGGGCTGGGAGCGCTGCACGGGGACGCGCAGGGACCCTTCCTCGACGACCCGCACGCGCACGACCCCGCCCGCGACGACGGGATCAGCCCCGGGGCACCAGCTGGGTGACGGTGACGACGGCGAACAGCAGCAGCACGGTGGCCCGCATCAGGCGTTCCACGGTGGTCAGCCGGGGCCACGACAGGTAGAGCAGCCACAGGATGAAGGCCAGCGCCAGGCCGACCAGGACCCAGCCGACCGCCCCGCCGACGAAGCCGCCGACCAGCATCAGGACGAGCAGGACGAGGAAGGGCAGCCACACCGGCAGCCGCGCCAACCGGGTCAGGACGGGCAGGGAGCGCTGCTCCACGGCATACCGGAGAGGACCGGGTCCCGGCCCCCCGTCGGGGGTCGCGGAGGCGCGCCGGGGGTGGGGATCTGAGGGAGGGGACGTGTCGGGCACCGCACCAGCGTAAGTCCCGTGCAGGGTCCGGCCGGGCCCGGGCGGGACCGTACACTGGCGCCCATGTCGCAGACCTCCACCGTCGATCTCGTCGTCTCCCTCGCCAAGCGCCGTGGCTTCGTGTTCCCGTGCGGGGAGATCTACGGCGGCACCAGGTCGGCCTGGGACTACGGGCCGTTGGGCGTGGCCCTGAAGGAGAACATCAAGCGGCAGTGGTGGCGCTCGATGGTGCAGACCCGCGACGACGTCGTCGGCCTGGACTCCTCGATCATCCTGCCCCGCCAGACCTGGGTGGCCTCCGGCCACGTCGGCGAGTTCTCCGACCCCCTGACCGAGTGCCAGTCCTGCCACAAGCGGTTCCGGGTGGACCACCTGCAGGAGGCGGTGGCCGACAGGGCCGCCCGCAAGGGCAAGGAGGTGAACCCCGACGACGTGCCGCTGGCCGAGATCACCTGTCCCAACTGCGGCAACAAGGCCTGGACGGAGCCGCGGGAGTTCAACATGATGCTCAGGACCTACCTGGGCGCCGTCGAGGACGAGTCCGGCCTGCACTACCTGCGCCCCGAGACCGCCCAGGGCATCTTCGTCAACTTCGCCAACGTCATGGGTGCCTCGCGCAAGAAGCCGCCGTTCGGGATCGCGCAGACCGGCAAGAGCTTCCGCAACGAGATCACCCCCGGCAACTTCATCTTCCGCACCCGCGAGTTCGAGCAGATGGAGATGGAGTTCTTCGTCAAGCCGGGCGAGGACGAGGAGTGGCACCAGTACTGGATCGACGAGCGGACCCGCTGGTACACCGACCTGGGGATCCGCCCGGAGAACCTGCGCCACTACGAGCACCCGGCCGACAAGCTCTCGCACTACTCCAAGCGCACCGTGGACATCGAGTACCGCTTCAACTTCACCGGGTCCGAGTGGGGCGAGCTCGAGGGCGTGGCCAACCGCACCGACTTCGACCTGGGCACGCACAGCGAGCACTCCGGCCAGGACCTGTCCTACTTCGAGCAGGCGACCGGGGAGCGCTGGATCCCCTACGTCATCGAGCCGGCGGCGGGGCTGTCCCGCTCGCTGATGACCTTCCTCGTGGACGCCTACACCGAGGACGAGGCTCCCAACGCCAAGGGCGGGGTGGACAAGCGCACCGTGCTGCGGCTCGACCCCCGGCTGGCGCCGATGAAGGTGGCCGTCCTGCCGCTGTCCCGCAACGCCGACCTGACCCCCAAGGCCAAGGACCTCGCCGCCCGGCTGCGTCAGCACTGGATGGTCGACTTCGACGACGCCGGCGCGATCGGCCGTCGCTACCGCCGCCAGGACGAGATCGGCACGCCGTTCTGCGTGACGGTGGACTTCGACACCCTCGACGACCAGGCCGTGACCATCCGTGAGCGGGACTCCATGGCCCAGGAGCGGGTGGCGCTCGACCAGGTGGAGGGCTACCTGGCCCAGCGGCTCCTCGGCTGCTGACCCTCAGCCGCCGAGCACCAGCCCCACGCCCAGCGAGACCATGACCACGGCGATGAGGGCGTCGAGCACCTGCCAGGCCCGGGGCCGGGCGAAGAGCGGCTGCAGCCGGCCGCTGCCGTAGCCGAGGGCGGTGAACCAGGTGACGCTGGCCACCACGAGACCCGCGTAGTACCACCACCGGTCGCCCGGCCCGTGGCTGTTGGCGATCGCGCCGAGGACGACCATGTCCAGGTACAGGTGCGGGTTGAGCCAGGTCAGGGCGGCCATGGTCGCCAGAGCCGGCCCCAGGCCCCGGTCGGCGGTCGTGGCGGCGCGCAGCGACTCCTCCTCCCGGAGCGCGCGCCGGGCGGCCAGCAGCCCGTACGCCACGAGGAAGGCCCCGCCGCCCCACCGGGCGACCTGGAGGAAGGGGGGCCAGGCCTCGACGAGGGCACCGATCCCCAGGACCGCGGCCAGGATGAGGACGACGTCGGACAGGGCGCACAGCGCGACCAGCGGACCCACGTGACGGCGCACGATCCCCTGCCGCAGCAGGTAGGCGTTCTGCGCGCCCACGGCGGCGATGAGGGCCCACCCGGTGAGCAGCCCGGCGACGGCGAGGGAGAGCGGCACCGGCACAGGGTATGCGGTGCGGGTGGGTACGCCGCGCGCGTGCGACCGGCACGGACGCGGCATACGGTGGACGGGACCGAGGACCCCGAGAACGAGGAGGATCTGCCATGGCAGACCTGGACGGACGCACGATCGCCTTCCTGGCGACCGACGGTTTCGAGGACAGCGAGCTGACCTCGCCCTGGGACGCGGTGACCGGGGCCGGTGCCCGCGCGGTGCTGGTCTCCGCCAAGGAGGGGGCGATCACCGGCAAGAAGGGGCACGAGGCGACCGTCGACCAGACCACGTCGACGAGCGACCCGTCGGCCTTCGACGGGCTCGTGCTGCCCGGTGGCGTGGTGAACGCCGACCACATCCGCATGGACGAGGACGCGGTGGCCTTCGCCCGGCACTTCTTCGAGGCCGGCAAGCCCGTCGGTGTGATCTGCCACGGCGCCTGGATCCTGGCGGACGCGGACGTGCTGAAGGGCCGCACGCTCACCTCGTACGCCAGCCTGAAGACCGACCTGCGCAACGCGGGGGCCACCTGGGTCGACGAGGAGGTCCACGTCGACCAGGGCCTGGTCTCCAGCCGCACGCCCGACGACCTCCCGGCGTTCAACGCCAAGATCGTCGAGGAGTTCGCCGAGGGACGGCACGAGGGTCAGCAGGCCTGACCGCGCCCGTCCCGGCGCAGGGCGCGCCCGGCCGGGTGGCCGGGCGCGTCCGCGTTCCCAGGAGTTCTGGGCACCCCGGCGGGGATGGGACAATCGCTGACGTCATGACGCTGACCCACCCGCTCGCACCGCCCGCCCCGGAGACCCCGGTCCCCGGGGGCCGCCCGATCCTGCCCCCGCTGCAGATCGGCCCGCACCGGATCGAGGCGCCGGTCGTGCTTGCGCCGATGGCCGGGATCACCAACCGGGCCTTCCGCCAGCTGTGCCGGGAGTACGGCGACCAGGGGCTGGACCACGCCGGGACCGCCGGAGCCCGGTCCGGGGCCGGGTGCCTCTACGTCAGCGAGATGATCACCAGCCGCGCCCTCGTCGAGCGCACACCGATCTCGATGAAGCTCATCGAGCACGGCCCGGGGGAGGACCCGCGCTCGGTCCAGCTCTACGGCGTGGACCCCGCCACGGTGGGCGCGGCGGTGCGGATGCTCGTGGACGAGGACCGGGCCGACCACGTCGACCTCAACTTCGGCTGTCCCGTGCCCAAGGTCACCCGCAAGGGAGGCGGGTCGGCCCTGCCCTGGAAGACCGACCTCTTCCGCGGCATCGTGCGGGCGGCCGTCCGCGAGGCCGCCCCGGCGGGGATCCCGGTCACCGTCAAGATGCGGGTGGGGATCGACGCCGAGCACGAGACCTTCCTGGACGCCGGCCGGATCGCCGAGGAGGAGGGGGTCGCCGCCGTGGCACTGCACGCGCGCACCGCGGCGCAGGCATACTCCGGGCAGGCCGACTGGGACCGCATCGCCGAGCTCAAGCAGGCGGTGACCAGCATCCCCGTGCTGGGCAACGGGGACGTCTGGTCCGCCGACGACGCGGTCGCCATGGTCGAACGCACCGGCTGCGACGGGGTGGTCGTGGGACGCGGCTGCCTGGGGCGACCCTGGCTGTTCACCGACCTGGCGGCCGCCTTCGCCGGCTCCCACGTACGGGTCGTGCCCGACCTGCGCGAGGTCACCCGGGTGCTGCGCCGCCACGCCGAGCTCCTCGTGGAGTTCCACCAGGACGAGGCCCGCGGGTGCCGGGACATCCGCAAGCACATCGCCTGGTACCTCAAGGGCTTCGCCGTCGGCGGCGACCTGCGGCACCAGCTGGGCCTCGTGGACTCGCTGGCCGCGCTGGACCGGCTCGTCGACACCCTCGACCTCGACCAGCCGTGGCCCGGGGAGGCGGCCGAGGGGCAGCGCGGCCGGGCCGGGTCGGCCCGCGTCGTCGCGCTCCCGGACCGCTGGCTCGACTCACGCGAGCTCGACGCCGAGCAGGCGGCGTCGGTGGCGCAGGCCGAGCTGTCGGTCTCCGGCGGTTGACGGCGCCACCGGGTCGACGGCCGACCTTCACACGATCTGCACACGTCCTGCGCCCCCCGTCCACGCCCACCCTCCTAGCCTGAGGACATGCCTCCCCAGCCCGCGCCGGACGCGCCGCTCGTGCTCGTCGTCGAGGACGACCCGACGATCAACCGGGCGCTCGCCGACCGGCTGCGGGCCGACGGGCTGCGCGTGCAGCAGGTGCACGACGGGCCGGCCGCGGTGCAGGCGTGCGAGGCGACCCCGCCCGACCTGGTCCTGCTCGACGTGATGCTGCCGGGGATGGACGGCCTGGAGGTGTGCCGCCGCATCCAGGCCCGCCGGCCGGTCCCCGTGCTCATGCTCACCGCCCGGGCCGAGGAGACGGACGTCCTCGTCGGGCTGGGGGTGGGCGCCGACGACTACCTCACCAAGCCCTTCCGGATGCGGGAGGTCGTCGCGCGGGTGCGCGCCCTCCTGCGGCGCGTGGACCGTGCCCGGGCGCTGGCCGTGGACCCTCCGCCGGTGCTGCGCTGCGGCGACCTGCTCGTCGACCGTGCCGAGCGTCGGGTCCTCCGGGCGGGCCGCGAGGTCCACCTGACACCGTTGGAGTTCGAGCTGCTGGCCACCCTGGCGCAGGCCCCCGGGACCGTCCGCACGCGGGCGGAGCTCATGGAGGAGGTCTGGGGATGGGCCGACGCGCGGGGTACCCGGACCCTCGACAGCCACGTCAAGGCGCTGCGGGCCAAGATCGGGGCCGAGCGGCTGCGGACGGTCCACGGCGTGGGCTACGCGCTGGAGGCCCAGGATGCCCGCTGAGCAGGCTCGCACCGGCCCGGCCCCCGTGACGCCGGGCACGGCCGACCGTGCCCCTGGCCCGCTGGGCGGTGTCGGGACGGTCCGCACCAAGATCGGGCTGCTCGTGGCCGGCAGCGTCCTGGCGGCGGTCGTCGTGCTCGAGGTCGGCCGTGGGGCAGGCGTGCCGGGATGGCTCACCCTGCCCGTCACGCTGGCGGTGGCGCTGGTCGTCACCCAGTGGCTGGCCCGGGGGATGACGGCTCCGCTGCGGGCGATGACCGAGGCCGCCGACCGGATGGCCGCCGGCGACTACAGCACCGTGGTCACCGCCACCGGTCACGACGAGGTCACGCGGCTGGCGGACGCGTTCACCCGGATGGCCGGCGACCTGGACCGGGCCGACACCACCCGCCGGCAGCTGCTGGAGACCGTCTCCCACGAGCTGCGCACCCCGCTCGCCGCCCAGCGGGCCCTGCTGGAGAACCTGGTCGACGGGGTCGTCCAGCCGGACGACGCGGCCCTCCAGGGGGCCCTCGCCCAGGCCGAACGCCTCAGCGACCTGGTCACGGACCTGCTCGACCTGACCCGGCTCGAGTCGGGGGCGGTGCCCCTGGTCCTGACGCACACCTCGGCGGCCGACCTGCTCAACCAGGCGGTGGCCGAGGCCGGGCTCGGTGCCCGGGACGTGCAGCACCGGACGGTCGTGACGCCGACGGACCTGGAGGTTCTCGTCGACCCGGCCCGGATGTCGCAGGTCGTGGGCAACCTGCTGGACAACGCGAGCCGGCACAGCCCGACCGGCGGCACGGTGACGCTGCACGTCCGTGGCCCCGGCGAGACGGGGACGTCACCGGACGGGTCCGAGGACCCGGTGCCCATGGACCGCTGGCGCCTGGAGGTGGTCGACGAGGGCCCCGGCATACCGCCCGATCGTGCCGAGGCGGTGTTCACCCGGTACGGCCGCGGCGACGACCGCGGCGGCGGGACGGGGCTGGGCCTGGCCATCGCCCGGTGGATCTGCGAGCTGCACGGCGGTTCGGTGTCGGCGCACCCGCGCCCGGACGGACGTCCCGGTGCGTGCCTGCGGGTGGAGCTTCCGGTGCGCCCGCCGTCCGGCCGCCCCGTCCGCAGCGGCGTGGACGGGAGCACGGAGCGCCCGTCCACCGGGGCGGCGACGCCTGGCCCCGTGGCCGTCCCCGTCGCCGACGGGCCCGCCGCCCACGCGGTGGACCCGATCTTCGGCCGGCTCTGGCCGCCGGAGCGCGTGCCCGCCGCGCCGGTCCAGCTGGTCGGTGCGGTCGGGATCGGTGCGTTCGCGGCGCTGGTCCTGCCCGATCACGACGCCGGTCTCGGACTGCTGACGGTCCTGCTCGCCGGGGGCGCCCTGGTGCTCTGGTCCTCGGTGCGCCGGCGCGCGGCCTGGACGGTCGTCAGCGCCCTGCTCAGCGTGGGGCTGGGCGCCCTCGTCGTCCTGCGGGCGGCGGATTGGCTGCCCGTGCTCGTGCTCCTCGTCGTGAGTTTGCTCGTCACCACGGCCCTCACGGGTGCCCGTCGGCTGGGTGCGCTGCTCCTGGGGCCGCCGGCCTGGGTGCTCTCGGCGGTGCGCGGACTGCCCCTGCTGCAGCGGACCCTGGCGACCACCCGCGGCCACCGGCTGCTGTGGCCGGTCGTGCGCACGGTCATGCTGTCGGCGGTGGCCCTCGTGGTCTTCGGCGGGCTGTTCGCCTCGGGCGACGCCGTCTTCGGGGCCTGGGTGGACCGGTTGCTGCCCGACGTCGACCTGGTCCTGGCCGACACCCTGGTGCTGCGTGCCTTCCTGTGGTTCTTCGTCGCCGGTGTGGTGCTCGCCGGGACCTACCTGGCGCTCAACCCGCCCCCGGTGGAGCGTGCTGCCGGCCCGTCGCCACGGACGGTGACCCGTCCCTGGGAGTGGGCCGTGCCGGTCGGTGCGGTCGTGGCGGTGCTCCTGGGGTTCCTCGTCGCCCAGGCCAGTGCCATGTGGGGCGGCCACGACTTCGTCCGGCGCAGCACCGGCCTGACCTACGCCGAGTACGTCCACCAGGGGTTCGCCCAGCTCACGGTGGCCACGGCCCTGACCCTGGGGACGATCGGCCTCGCCGTCCGCGTGGCGCCCCGGCGCACCCGGGGGGACCGGATCCTCCTGAGGGGGCTGCTGGGCACGTTGGGGGTGCTCACCCTGGTCGTCGTGGCCTCCGCGCTGTTCCGGATGGCGGTCTACCAGGAGGCCTACGGCTACACGGTCACCCGGGTCCTGGTCGACCTGTTCGAGCTGTGGCTGGGGCTGGTCGTCGTCATGGTCCTCGTGGCGGGGATCCGGCTCTCCGGCCGCTGGGTCCCCCGGGCCGCGCTCCTCGCCGGGGCCTCGATGCTGCTGGTGCTGGGGGTGGCCGACCCCGAGGCCCGGGTCGCGGGCGCCAACATCGAGCGCTTCGAGCAGACCGGGCGGCTCGACCTGGTCTATCTCGCCTCGCTCGGCCCCGACGCCACCCCCGTGATCGCCGAGCGGCTGCCCGACGACCTGGCCGCCTGCGTGCTGGCCAACCTGCGCCATGACACCGACCCGGACCCGTTGTGGGGCTGGAACCTCGGGAGGGCACGGGCCGCGGAGGCCGTGCCTGCCGGGTTCGACGCCCAGTCCCCGCCGGAGGAGGGGGGCCAGGGCTGCCTGCGGGTGATCGGGGAGGACGGCCGGTAGGCGCGGAACGGTCGCCCGTGACCGGTCAGGCGGTCGGACGCCCGGGGTCGCTGATCCAGTCGCTCCACGAGCCGACGTAGACGGCGGAGCGTCCGGCCCCCAGGCCGGCGGCCTCCAGGGCCAGGGCGGCGTGGGCGGCCTGCACGCCGGAGCCGCAGTAGACCGCCGTCGCCGCGTCCGGGTCGGCACCCGCCTGCTCCAGCAGGGTGCGGAGGGCCGGCGCGGGCAGGAAGGTGCCGTCCTCGGCGAGCAACGAGAGGGCCGGCAGCGACAGGGCGCCGGGGATGTGGCCGGCGACCGGGTCGATCACCTCGTTCTCCCCCCGGTAGCGGTCCGCGGGGCGGGCGTCCAGCAGCTGCCGGTCCGCGGCCAGCCAGCGCCGCACCCCCTCGGCGTCCAGCAGGTCGTCCTCTCCCGGACCCAGGACCACGTCGCCGACGCCGGTGTCCACCGGTCCCTCCTCGACGGCCAGCCCGGCCGCCCGCCACGCCTCCAGCCCGCCGTCGAGCACCCGCACGTCGGAGATCCCGTAGTGCCGCAGCACCCACCAGGCCCGCGCGGCACCGAGCGAGGTGCGGGCGTCGTAGACGACGACGGGTGCGTCCTCCCGGACCCCGGCCGTCCGCAGGGCCTCCTGCACCCGCGTGCGGGACGGCAGGGGGTGGCGCCCGCCCCGGCCGTCGGGGGACACCGGGTCCGACAGGGCCTGCTCGAGGTCGAGGAAGGCGGCCCCCGGCAGGTGCCCCTCCAGGTAGGCGGCGCGGTTGGCGGCGGTGCCCGCGCCGAGGCTCCACCGGACGTCGAGGAGCGCGGGTGCGGCGCCGGCGGCGAGCTCGTCGGCGAGAGCGGGGGCCGTGACGAGGGGGGAGGGGGTGGCGGGGGAGGGGTCCGTGGTCATGCGCCCATGCTGCCACCGCCCCGGGCCCCAGGGTCCTCGGATCCCTGACCGGACACGGTGGGGCGTGGCACAGTGGACGGATGTGCCGCAACATCCGCCCGCTGTTCAACTACGAGCCGCCTGCGACCGACGAGGAGGTGCGGTCCGCGGCCCTGCAGTACGTCCGCAAGGTCGCCGGGACCCCGCGGCCGTCCCGGGCCAACGAGCCCGCCTACGAGGCGGCGGTCGAGGCGGTGGCCCGGGCGACCCGGGAGCTGCTTGACTCCCTGGTGAGCTCCGCGCCGCCGAAGGACCGGGAGGTGGAGGCCGAGAAGGCCCGGGCACGGGCCAGGGCCCGGTATGCCTGACCCCCTGCACGGGGCGGGCTCGCCGGGGACGACCGGGTCAGGCCGACGTGGTGACCGCCTCCGGCACGTCCTGAACTGGGTCAACCTGTCGACGCCGCTCGGGCTGGGCGTGGCCGCGGCCGGCGGGGCCAGGATCCGCCGAGGTCCGCGACACTGCTTCCTGGCCGACCACTACCGTTGGCGCTTCCCCGTCGCCGGTGCCTTCACCGTCGGCGACGTGGTGGTCAGCCGGCACGACCTCGACCGGCTCATGGCTCGGCGCCCCTCCCTGCTGGACCACGAGCTGGTCCACAGCGCCCAGTGGGCGTTCTGCGGAGGCCTTCCCTTCCTGCCGCTCTACCTCGCCTCGATGGCATGGTCCTGGATCCGCACCGGGGACCGGGCCGCCCGCAGCGTCTTCGAACGCCAGGCGGGGCTCGCCGACGGGGGCTACCGGGACGTCCCCGTCCGCCCCGTCGGCGCCGTGCTCGCCGCCGCACTCGGTCGCCGGCCTGCCGGACCGGCCCCGGAGCCGCACCGGGGTGGCCCGAAGGGGACCCTCCCGGCCTAGGTCGGTGCCCGTCGACCGCATACCCTCGCTGTCGTGGACCAGGGAACGCAGGCAGCGGCGGGCTACACCGACGCCGACCGGGAGCGCTGGGTCGCCGAGGACCCGGCCCAGAAGCGGGCCGACCGGCACGACTTCGCCCGTGACCGCGCCCGCGTGGTCCACTCCGCGGCCCTGCGGCGGCTGGCGGCGACGACGCAGGTGGTCCAGCCCACCAGCGACGACTTCGTGCGCAACCGGCTCACCCACTCCCTGGAGGTCGCCCAGATCGGGCGGGAGTTCGGCGCTGCCCTCGGCTGCGACGCCGACGTGGTCGACACCGCCTGCCTGGCCCACGACATCGGCCACCCGCCCTTCGGGCACAACGGGGAGCAGGTCCTGGACGAGCTTGCCGCGGACGTCGGGGGCTTCGAGGGCAACGCGCAGACGCTGCGGGTGCTGACCCGGCTGGAGGCCAAGAGGTCCCACCCGGACGGGCGCCCGTCCGGTCTCAACCTCACCCGGGCCAGCCTCGACGCGGTGCTGAAGTACCCCTGGCACCGCGACGGCAGCGGGACCGCCAAGTTCGGGGTGTACGCCGACGACACGCCGGTCTTCGAGTGGGTCCGGCAGGGTGCCCCGTCCGGGCAGCCACGACGTCGGTGCCTGGAGGCCCAGGTGATGGACTGGTCGGACGACGTCGCCTACTGCGTGCACGACGTCGAGGACGCGATCGCCTCCGGACGGGTGGACCCACGGGCACTGCGCTCGGCCGACGTGCAGGCGGACGTCGCCGACCTGGCCCACCGGTGGTACGCCCCCGACCTGGACCCCGAGCAGGTCCGGGACGGACTGTGCGACGTGCTCGACAGCGGGTGGGTCCCGCTGCAGCACACCGGGACCCGGTCCGACCTGGCCGCACTGAAGGACATGACCTCCCGCCTGATCGGGCACTTCGTGCACACCGTCGAGACGGCCACCCGTGACCGGCATGGCCCGGGACCGCTGCGCCGCTACGCGGCCGACCTCGTCGTCCCCGACGGCGTGCGGGCCCAGGCCGCCGGTCTGAAGGCCGTCGCCGCGCACTTCGTCATGCTCAGCGAGGAGCGACGGGTGGTGATGCACTCCGAGCGCGAGGTGCTGGCCACGCTCGTCGAGCGCTACACGCTCGACCCTGGGCTGCTGGACCCGCTCCACCGGGAGGCCTACGAGGCCGCGACCGACGACGGCGGGGCGCGCCGCGCCGTCCTGGACCAGGTGGCCAGCCTCTCCGACGCCCGGGCCCTGTCCGTCCTGTCCCGCACCGCCCCCGGAGGTATGCCGTGACCGTGCTCGACGCCCTCGACGTCCCCGTGGTGGGAGCCCCCATGGCCGGTGGCGTGAGCAGCCCCCTGCTCGTGGCCGCCGTGAGCGACGCCGGCGGTCTGGGCATGCTCGCCGCCGGCTACCGCACCCCCGAGCAGCTGGCCACCGACCTGGTGCATGCGCGGGAGCTGACCGACCGCCCCTTCGGCGTCAACCTGTTCGTGCCCCGGCCGGTGGACCGGGCCCGGCACGAGCAGGCCGTGGCCGTCTACCGGGAGGCGCTGGCCCACGAGGCCGCTCGGCTGGGGGTCGAGCCGGGCACGCCGTCCTGGGGGGACACCGACCACTGGGCGGACAAGGTCCTGCTCGTGGAGACCTTCCGGCCGGCCGTGGTCTCGTGCACCTTCGGCGTGCCGGACCGGGAGACCGTCGAGCGGTGGCAGGCCGTGGGCTGCGAGGTGCACGTCACCGTGACCTCGCTGCAGGAGGCGGCGGCCGCCGAGGCGGCCGGCGCCGACGTCCTGGTCCTGCAGGGGCAGGAGGCCGGGGGCCACCGTGCCTCGCACGACCCCGAGGTCGAGCCGGCGGTGATCGACCACCTCGGGCTGCTGGAGACCGTCGGTCCGACGACGTCCCTGCCGCTCGTCGCGGCCGGCGGGGTGACCACCCCCGGGGACGTCCGCCGTGCGCAGGACGCGGGTGCCGCGGCCGTCCAGGTCGGCACGGCGCTGCTGCTGGCGACCGAGTCGGGGGCCTCGCGCACCTACCGGGCCGCCCTCCGGGATCCCTCGCTCACCGAGCGGGTCACCACCCGGGCGTTCAGCGGGCGGGTGGCCGGCGCGCTGCGCAACAGGTTCGTCGACCGGTTCGCACCGCTGGCCCCGCCGGCCTTCCCGGTCCTCGACCAGGTGAGCCGGCCGGTGCGCACGGCGGCCGCCGCGGCCGGGGACGTGCACGGCATCCACGTGTGGGCCGGCAGCGGCTGGCGGGCCTGCCAGGACCGGCCGGCCGGGGAGATCGTGCGGGAGCTGGCGCCGTAGGCGCGCTCAGGCGCCGGGCCCCGGGTCCTCCGGGGTGGCCCGTCCCTCCGCCTCGTCCCGCTCCGCCCAGGCGAGCAGCGTCCCGAGGTCGAAGACCGCCTCGTCGATGCCCGCGTGCAGGTCGCCCACCGTGGCGTAGCGTCCCGGCATCGTCAGCACCGTGAAGTCGGCCGGGTCGCAGTCGCCGACCTCGTCCCACGTCAGCGGCGCGGACACGCGGGCGTCCGGGGTGGCACGGACGCTGTAGGCCGCGGCGATGGTGTGGTCGCGGGCGTTCTGGTTGAAGTCGACGAAGACCGCGCGGGGATCGCGGTCCTTGCGCCACCAGACGGTCGTCGCCTCGTCGGTGCGCCGTTCCACCTCCCGGGCGAAGGCCAGGGCGGCACGACGGACGTCGCCGAAACCGTGCGTCGGCGGGATGCGGACGTAGACGTGGATCCCCCTGCTGCCGGTGGTCTTGGGCCAGCCGACGGCCCCCAGCTCGGCCAGCACCTCCCGCACGACGCCGGCCACCCGACGCACCGTCGCGAAGTCGCAGTCCTCGCCCGGGTCCAGGTCGATCCGCCACTCGTCGGGCTGCTCGACGTGCCCCCTCCGGCTGTTCCAGGGGTGGAACTCCACGCACGACATCTGGACCGCCCACACCACCTGGGCCACCTCGGTGACGCACAGCTCGTCGGCGGTCCGGTTCCAGCGCGGGAAGGTGACGTGCACCGTCTCGACCCAGTCGGGAGCGCCGCGCGGGAGCCGCTTCTGGTGGACCCGTTCCCCGGTGAGGCCGTCGGGGAACCGGTGCATCATGCAGGGCCGCTCGCGGAGGGCGTTGACGATGCCCCCGCCGACGGACACGTAGTAGCGGGCCAGGTCCAGCTTGGTGATGCCCGGTTCCGGGAAGTAGACCCGGTCCGGGTTGGAGATCCGCACGGTCCGCCCGTCCACCTCCAGCTCGGTGGCCGGCGTGCTCTGCTTGGCCATCGGCCCACAGTAGCGAGGGCGCCGGTGTGGACGCCGCGCGTCGTGGACGGCGGCGCCGCCTAGACTGCCCCGGACAGCCCCAGGAGGAGGTGCGCGTGGCCGGACGGATCAGGAACGAGGACGTCCAGACCGTCAAGGAGCGTGCCTCCATCGAGGAGGTCGTCAGGGAGCACGTGACCCTGCGGGGCGGGGGCGTGGGCACGCTCAAGGGCCTGTGCCCCTTCCACGACGAGAGGACGCCCTCCTTCACCGTGCGGCCGGCCGTGGGCTACTTCCACTGCTTCGGCTGCGGGGAGGGCGGGGACGTGCTCGACTTCGTCCAGAAGATCGACCACCTCACCTTCACCGAGTCCGTCGAACGCCTCGCCGGGCAGCTGGGCCTGACGCTGCGCTACGAGGAGGGCGGGGGAGCGGACGGGGGCGGGCCCCAGGCGCCGGCCGGCCAGCGGATGCGGCTGATGGAGGCCCACCGGGTGGCCGAGGAGTTCTACCACGACCAGCTGCTCTCCTCCGGCGAGGGGCGGGCCGCCAGGGCCTTCCTCCGCGAGAAGGGCTTCACCGGGGAGCACGCCCGGCAGTTCATGGTCGGGTATGCCCCGCGCGGCGGCTCGGTCCTCTCGGAACACCTGCGAGGCAAGGGCTTCACCGACGAGGAGCTGGTCCTCGGCGGGCTGTCCGCCCGCAGCTCCCGGGGCCTGTACGACCGTTTCCGGGGCCGGGTCGTCTGGCCCATCCGGTCGATCGCCGGTGACACCGTCGGTTTCGGCGCCCGCCGGCTCTACGACGACGACCGGGTGGCGGCCAAGTACCTCAACACCTCCGAGACCCCGATCTACCGCAAGACCAGCGTCCTCTACGGGCTCGACCTGGCCAAGAGGGCCATCGCGACCGAACGGCGGGCGGTCGTCGTCGAGGGCTACACCGACGTCATGGCCGCCCACCTCTCCGGCGTGGGCACCGCCGTGGCCACCTGCGGGACCGCGTTCGGCGGCGACCACATCTCCATGCTCCGCCGCATCCTGCGGGACGAGGCCGGTCGCGCGCCGGCCCGGGTGATCTTCACCTTCGACGGGGACGCCGCCGGGCAGAAGGCGGCGATGAAGGCCTTCGAGCACGACGAGCGGTGGGCCGCCCAGTCGTTCGTCGCCGTCGCTGCGGAGGGCCAGGACCCCAACGACCTGTGGCTGCGGGGCGGTCCGGAGGCCGTGCGCGCGCTCGTGGACGGGGCCACCCCGATGTTCGAGTTCGCGGTGCGCACCACCCTGGCCCCCTACGACCTGGGCCTGGCCAGCGAACGGGTGCAGGCGATGCGGGCCGTGGCCCCGATCCTCGCCGGGGTCAAGGACCCTACGCTGCGCCCCGAGTACGTCCGCGACGTGGCGGGATGGATGGGGGTGGACCCCACGGCGCTGACCGTGGAGGTGACCCGGGCCGCCGCTGCCCCGGCCCGGTCCGGCGGGTCCCGCACGGCCGCACCACCCGTCGCCGCCGAGCACGGGGTGCCCGGGGCCGACCTGTCCGACCCCGTCCAGGTCGCCGAGCGGCACCTGCTCCAGGTGGCGTTGCAGTATCCCCTCGCCATCTACCCGGCGGACATGGACGAGCTGCCTGCGGCCGAGCTGCGGGCACCGGTGCACCAGGCGGTCTGGCACGCCGTCAAGGAGGCGGGCGGCGTCTACGCCGCGGAGGGGGCCAGCGTGGCCGGCTGGACCCGGGCGGTGCTCGCTCGGACACCGCCAGCCGTGCAGGGGCTGGTGCACGAGCTCGCCGTGGCCCCGCTGCCGACCAGGCTCGACCCGGAGACCGGGACGCCCACCGAGGCCTACGTCGACTCGCTCGTGCTCCGGGTGCGGCTCGCGGCGTCCGAGCAGCGGATCGCCCAGACCATCAGCCGGCTCCAGCGGCTGACGCCCGGAACCCCGGAGGCCCGGCGGGTCGACGAGGAGCTGATGGCCCTCCAGCGCGAGCACGCGAAGCTCAAGGACAGGATGAACTGACATGGCATGGTGGCGACGAGCGCGTACGGACCGGTCCGTGGGACCGGATCCGCAGCGATCCCCCAAGGACGTGCCCCGCGGGGCGCTGCCCGAGCTGGCCCGGGGCGAGCAGGTCCTGGCGACCGCCCAGGAGGACGGCAGCGGCCACTGGGTGGTGCTGACGACCTGGCGCCTCTTCGAGCGGACGGCCGAGGGCGACCCGGTGGTCGAACGGCCCTGGCACGAGGTGGACACCGGCTCCTGGGACCCGGACGAGTGGCTGCTGACCGTGGACTTCGTCGACGGCGCGGACCCGCGGCGGTGGCGGCTGCGCGACCGGACCGGCCCCGGCTCGGTGCCGGTGGTGCTGCGGGACCGGACGACCGCCAGCGTGGTGCTCACCCGGGCGATCGACCTGGGGCCCCGGCGCACCGCACGGGTGACCGTGCGCAAGGTGCTCCATACCCGTGAGCTGGTGGAGCAGGTGCTGCTGGGGCCGGGTGCCCGGACCGTCGACCGGGACCTCGCTCGTGCCGTCCACGAGGCGAGGCGGGACGTGCGTGACCAGGCGGGTCTGGACCCTGACCCGCCGCAGCTCGTCTGACGGACGGAACGACACGGCGGACGCCACGGCGCCCGGGCACCGATTTCGACGCCGTCGTGGCCTTTGCTAGAGTCTGTCCTCGCTGCGATATTCCCCTGTAGCTCAATTGGCAGAGCAGCCGGCTGTTAACCGGCAGGTTGTTGGTTCGAGTCCAACCGGGGGAGCACCCACGACGAAGGGCCCGGCACCGAGATGGTGCCGGGCCCTTCGTCGTCTCGGGCTGTCGCGCCGTCCCCGGCCCTCAGTAGCCGTCCTCGGCCGTTCCCGAGGTGCTGCCGGTGCCGATCTTGCCGTGCATGCCCACGCCGGCGGCCACTCCCGACGCATCGCCCATCGTCGCGCTGCCTTGCCCGGCCTTGGCCGCGCTGCGCGAGCGTCGGCGCTGGCGGTTCTCGATGGCCTCGGCGGCCCGGCCCAGACCGTAGTTGATGAGGATGAACAGGGCTGCGGCGACGAGGTAGGCCGGCACCACGTTCGCCTCGGCCGACCCCAGCTGGCGGGCCCGGGTCAGCAGCTCGGGGTAGAGGATGATGTAGCCCAACGCCGTGTCCTTGACGATGACGATGATCTGGCTGACCAGGGTCGGCAGCATCGCGGTCAACGCCTGGGGGATGAGGATGATGCGGCGGGTCTGGGACGAGCTCAGCCCGATCGACAGCCCGGCCTCCCGCTGCCCGTTGGGCAGGGAGCCCACCCCGTTGCGGATGACCTCGCACAGCACCGAGGAGTTGTAGAGCACCAGGCCCGTCACGGTGGCGATGAACGGGTTGAGCTCGTCGGGGAACCAGCCCTGACGGGACAGGAAGAAGAACGTGAAGATCATCATGATCAGCACGGGCACGGCCCGGAAGAACTCGACGAAGACCGTCGTCACCCAGCGCAGGGGGGCTAGGTCGGACATGCGGCCCATGGCCAGCACGAGGGCGAGCGACATCGACACGACGATGGCGGTCAGGGCCGCCCGGGCGGTGTCCCAGAAGCCGGGCAGGTAGTAGTTCTGCCAGGTCCTCCACTCCAGGAACGGCATCCACTTGTCCGCCGTGAGCTGTCCGCGGTCCCACATCCGCCAGCCGATCCAGCCGAGCACACCGAGCACGACGACGGTGCCGACCAGTGCCATGATCCGGTAGAGCCGGACCGCCCGAGGACCAGGTGCGTCGAAGAGGACCTGCTGTGCGCTCATCGCCGCACCACCAGCTTCTGGGAGAAGTAGCTGACGGCAAGTCCGGTGGGCAGGGTGAGGATGACGAAGCCGATGGCGATGAGGAAGAAGTTCAGCAGGATGACGTCGGGGCGGAACTCGATCATGTTCCGCAGCGCGTAGGCGGCCTCGGCCACGCCGATCGCCACGGCGACGGTGGTGTTCTTGATCAGCGCGATGAGGACGTTGCCCAGGGGCGTGATCGCCCCTCGGAAGGCCTGCGGCAGGATGATGTGGCGCAGGTTCTGGGAGAACGTGAGCCCGATCGAGCGGGCCGCCTCGGCCTGACCCACCGGGATGGTGTTGACCCCGCTGCGGATCGCCTCGGTGACGAACGCGGCGTGGTAGAAGGCCAGGCCGATGACGGCCAGGCGGAAGTTGAGGTCGGCGATGAAGGTGTCCGACTCACGGGAGGCCGGCTCGATCCCGAGCTGGCCCCACAGGCCGAGGCTGCAGAAGATGATGATCAGGGTCAGGGGAGTGTTCCGCAGCAGGGTCACGTAGGCCGCCCCCGCCCGCTGGAGCACGCCGACGGGCGAGAGCCGCATGATGGCCACGACCGTGCCGATGAGCAGGGCGAAGATCGAGGACCACAGGGCCAGCCGGATGGTCATCCAGAAGGCCGCCAGGACGTTGAAGTCGTTGATCAGCTCGAGCATCGAGATCCTTCGGCTGGGGCGGACGGGGTCCGGCCGGCACCCGTGGGCGGTCGCCCGGGGTGCCGGCCGGGAGGAGGGGGGTCAGCGCGGCTCAGCCGCAGTGACCGCCGATCTCCGACGGCGGGTTCAGGTCCGGGTTGGCCGTGTAGTCGGCGGCACCGAGGTTGTCCTCGATGATGCCCTCCATCGTGCCGTCGTCCCAGAAGCCCTGGAGGATCTCGTTGATCTCCTCGCAGCGCTCGGAGTCCTTGTTCAGACCGACGCCGTAGTGCTCCTCGCTGAAGGGCGCGCCCACGACCCGCAGCTGACCGGCGTACTGGTCCTGGGCGGCATACCCCGCCAGGATGGTGTCGTCGGTGGTGAGGGCGTCGATGGTGCCGTTGGCCAGCTGCTCGACGCACTCGGAGTACGTGCCGTACTCCTGCAGCTGGACGCCGGGGACCTCCTCCTGGACGTTCGTCGCCGAGGTCGACCCGGTGACGGAGCACAGCAGCTTGCCGTCCAGGTCGTCCAAACCCTCGATGTCGCTGTCCGCCGCGACGAGCAGGTCCTGCCCGGCGACGAAGTAGGGCCCGGCGAACTGGACCTCCTCCTTGCGGGCGTCGGTGATCGAGTAGGTCGCGAAGATCATGTCGACCTGGTTGGTGGTCAGGAGGTTCTCACGCTGCGGCGTGGGTGCCTCACGCCAGGTGATGTCCTCCTCGGCGACCCCGAGGGCCTCGGCGACGGCGATGGCGACGTCGACGTCCATGCCGGAGTACTCGTCGCCCTCCTGCAGTCCGAGGCCGGGCTGGTCGAACTTGATGCCGATGGTCAGGCCCTCGCCCGAGCCCCCGGCGGCCGCGGCGTCCTCGGTGCCCTCGCCGGTGCCGCTGTCGTCGTCGGCGGTGTCCTCGGCGGCGGTGCCGCCGTCACCGGCGTCCTCGGTGCCGGTGTCGTCGCCGCAGGCGCTGAGCACGAGGGCCGAGGCCGCCAGGACGGCGGCGATGCGGAAGGGGGAGTGCTTCTTCACGGTGGTTCTCCTTCAGTGGGTGAGGATCTTGCCGAGGAAGTCCTTGGCACGGGGTGACTGGGGGTTGGTGAAGAACTCCTCGGGGGTGTTCTCCTCGACGATCGCGCCGTCGGACATGAAGACCACACGGTCGGCGGCCTTGCGGGCGAAGCCCATCTCGTGGGTGACCACGATCATGGTCATGCCGCTCTTGGCCAACGAGACCATGACGTCGAGGACCTCGTTGATCATCTCGGGGTCGAGGGCCGAGGTCGGCTCGTCGAAGAGCATGACCCGTGGCTCCATCGCCAGGGAGCGGGCGATGGCCACGCGCTGCTGCTGGCCGCCCGAGAGCTGTGCGGGATACTTCTTGGCCTGGTGCGCGACCCCGACGCGCTCGAGCAGCGCCATGGCCTGCTTCTCGGCCTCCTTCGGCTTCAGGCCCCGGACCTTGATGGGACCGAGCGTGACGTTCTCCAGGATGGTCTTGTGGGAGAAGAGGTTGAAGGACTGGAACACCATGCCGACGTCGGCCCGCAGCCGGGCGAGCGCCTTGCCCTCCTGGGGCAGGTCCTGGCCGTCGATCGTGATCGTGCCCGACTCGTAGGTCTCCAGCCGGTTGATGGTGCGGCACAGGGTCGACTTGCCCGACCCCGAGGGCCCGATCACGACCACGACCTCACCCTCGTGCACCGTGAGGTTGATGTCCTGCAGGACGTGCAGGTCACCGAAGTGCTTGTTCACGTCCGTCAGGACGACCAGCGGCGCACCGGGCGCCCGTCCGGCCGGGGAGGGGGTGTCCGTCATGTCGGGCACACTAACGGCAGGTGACCTGCGGCGTCACCGGTTGAGGAGACAGTGTCACCGACTTGTGACCTTGGGTGGGCCAGGTCGGGCTTGAACCGACGACCGACGGATTATGAGTCCGCTGCTCTGACCGGCTGAGCTACTGGCCCGGGAGGCACGATCCTAGCCGGGCCGTCGGCTCATCGGCGAAGGTAGTCCTCGAGCATGTCCCGCTCCGCCTCGAGGGCGTCCAGGCGGGCCTTGACGACGTCGCCGATGGACACGATGCCCTGGAGCCGGCCATCCTCGACGACCGGAAGATGCCGCAGCCGGCGCTCGGTCATGACGGTCGCCAGCTGCACGAGGTCGTCACCTGCGGTGCAGGTGTGCACCTCGGCAGTCATGAGCTCGGTGACGGGGGAGTGGGTGCCGCTTCCACCTCGCAGGTGGTGGACGACGTCCCGCTCGGAGGCGATCCCGGTGACGGCGCCGCCCTCGTCGACGACCACGACGGCGCCGATGCGGTGCTCGTCGAGGGCCTCCAGCAGGTCGGCCACCGTGGCCGTCGGCGGGAGGGTCACCACCGAGGAGCCCTTCTTCCTGATCAGGTCGGAGACGCGCATGCTCGACGTTAGCACGCAGCAGCCGCCGGGTGCCCGGCACCGACCACGCATCCCGCCTCCCCTCGGGTCCGGCCGGGACGCACGAGGACCCCCGACCTGGTCGGTCGGGGGTCCTCGCGGAGCGGCGGTCGGTCAGCCGATGCGGCCGTACCAGACGTTGGAGGTGATGAGGGGGCCGTAGCGGACGTCGGTGCTGGGGTTCATGGCTTCGTACGTCATGCCGTTCCCGGCGTAGATGCCGACGTGGTAGAAGTCGTAGTAGAAGACGAGGTCGCCGGGCTGAGGGTTGGACACGCGGGTGACGGCGGCCTCCTGCCCGGCGACGGTGCGGGGGATGTCGATACCAGCCTGCTTGAACACCCACCAGGTGTAGGCGGAGCAGTCGAAGGCCTGCGGCGGGGTGCCGTACAGCACGTAGGGGTAGCCGACGTAGCTGGCGGCGATCGAGAGCACGGACCCGCCGACCGGGGCGGGGGCCGCCTGCTGCACGGGCTGGGTCTGCTGCACCGGCTCGGGCGCGGGCTCCGCCTGCTGCGCGGGGGCGGCCTGGACCCGGGTCTGCTGCACCGGCTCGGGCTCGGCCTGCTGCGCGGGGGCGGCCTGGACCTGGGTCTGCTGCACCGGCTCGGGCTCGGGCTCCGCCTGCCGCGCGGGGGTGGTCTGCTCCTGCACGGGGGCCGGCTCCTGCACGGGGGCCGGCTGCTCCTGGGCCGGAGCAGCCTCCTCCTGGACCGGGGCGTCCTGGGCGGGCTCCTGGCTCTCCTCGGCGGGGGCCACCTCGACCGTACGGGCCGAGAAGCCGGAGTCGCCGAGCAGGGTGCTCACGGTGGCGGCGTCCTCGGGCGCCTCCCGGGCCTCGCTGCGGTCCGCGGCGCCCTGGTCACGCAGCTCGGAGAGCGACGCGCTGCGCAGGCTGGCCAGCTGGGCGGCCTCCTCGGAAGGGGCGGGCGGAGCCTCGGCGTCGCGGACGGCGCCGACCAGGTCACCGGTGACGGCCGCGGCGACGTCGTCCGACGTCCCGGGGTCCTGCTTGAGGGTGACCGCGCCCGCCGTGGCGACCGTGCCGGCCACGAGTCCGCCGATCATCAGTGCGGCGGCGCTGCTGCGCGGTGCGGTGCTGGAGAGTCGGTGCTTGCCGGTGAACTTCATAGAACCTCCGGGGCCGTGCGGGGGGCACGACCTCGTTGTGCGGGGCACGCAGGCACAGGGAGGACCTGGGCGCCATGGTCAGGGCGGGGGCGTACCGGAGGGTCGGGGGACAGGTGCGCCTGGAATCAGGTTACGAAAAGATCACGAAATGGCCAAGTCCCTGCGGCGTGTCGTGTGGATCGTCCTGCCGTTCGAGCCGTCCATCTTGGCATCTGTGCTGGTCAGCGCACTGTCCGTGACGTCCATCACCTCTGCCGTCCGGGCTGGGTGAGTCGTGACCGGCCGCACTTGATACTGGAGTGACGACAGAGCACAATGTGACGAACAACCGTACAGTGGGTCCGATGCCGGTGGCCGGCGTGTGACGAGGCGTTGGGGAAGACGTCCCTCACCACACAGGAGGCCAGGATGTCCGTCGTCATGCCCCGAGTCATGACCCGCGGAGTGGTGTTCGTCCACTCCGCGCCACTTGCGCTGTGCCCGCACATCAACTGGGCCCTGGAGGGGGTCCTCGACACGCGGGTCAGCCTGGACTGGGTGCCCCAACCGGTCGAGTCCGGGCTGGTGCGCACCGAGTTCTCGTGGACCGGTGAGGCGGGCACCGGTGCCCTCATCGCGAGTGCGATGCGCGGCTGGGACGGCCTGCGGTACGAGGTCGTCGAGGAAGCCAGCCGCGGCAGCGACGGGATGCGGTGGACGCACACGCCCTCCCTCGGCATCCACCAGGCGCGGCTGTCCGCCAACGGCGACGTCGTCGTCAACGAGGACCGGTTGCGCACGGTCGTCGAGCAGGCTGCGGGCAACGCGGCCGTGCTCGCGGCCGAGCTCGACCGTGTCCTGGGTTCCGCCTGGGACGACGAGCTCGAGGTCTACCGGCACGCCGGCGAGGGAGCCCCCGTCACCTGGTTGCACAAGGTCGGCTGAGACGGCCGCGGGTCCTGTGGGTCCGCGGCCCCGCGGGTCCGAGGGGACGTCGTCCCTACGACGGTCCGCCGCGCACCTACCTGCTCGCCCAGGGCCGCCTGTGAGGCCCGGGGGCAGCAGGGTCAGGCCGGGCGCGGACGGCGTCCGGCGACCTCGGCGTGCACGTCCAGCATGGCCTGCGCCGACGCACGCCAGTTGAACCGCTCGGCCTGCTCACGGGCACGGGGGGCGGCCCCGGGCCGCGCGAGCAGCGTCTCCACGCCGTCGGCGAAGGCGGCGGGGGTGGACGGGGCCACCACGCCGGCGTCCCCGACCACCTCCTGGAGGGCTCCCTCGTCCGGGCACACGGCCGGCACCCCGCAGGCGAGGACCTCCAGGGCGGCCAGGCCGAAGGTCTCCAGCGGGCCGGGGGCCAGCGCGACGTCGGCCGTGCCCATCCGGGCGGCCAGCTCGGCCCGGTCGGTGATGTAGGCGTGGAAGACGACCGGCAGGTCGCGGGCCCGTTCAATGAGCTCCTCCCGCATGGGCCCGTGGCCGAAGACGGTCATCTCCACGTCGTGCCCTCGCCTTCCCAGCTCGCGCACGGTCTCCACGGACAGCGCGGGCCGCTTCTCCGGGGATAGCCGCCCGCAGTGCACGAGCCGGAGGGGCTCGCCGGGGCCGGGCGGCCGGTAGGTGGCGAGGTCCCGGCTCGGGCGGAAGGTGTGCAGGTCCACGCCCAGGGGGACGACCCGGGCGTCGATGCCGTTGCGGTGGAACTCCTCCGCCGCGAACCGGCTCGGGCAGACGATGGCGTCGTAGTCGTGCGCGCTGCGCCGGTTGATCAGGTCGGCGGTGCGGACGGCCGCTCCCTCCGGGATCGGGGTGCGGCGCACCAGGATCCCGGTCATGTGCTCGTGGCTGATCATCACCGACCCCACGCCCCGACGCCGAGCCCAGCGACCCATCCAGCGGGTCGTCGACCGGTCGGAGACCTCCAGCGCGTCCGGTGCCACCGCATCCATCAGTCGCGACAGCGCCCGGCGCTCGAACATCAGGGAGTATCCGGTGCCCGGCACCGGGGTGGCCGGCACCCGGTAGACGGTCCCCTGGGCCTCCTGGCTGATCTCCGGACCGGGTCCGGGGATGATCAGCGAGGCCTCGTGGCCCAGCTCCCGGTAGTGCTCCCCCCACGCCCGCAGGGCGGTCTTGATGCCACCGGACGTCGGGCTGACGAAGTTGGCGACGCGGAGGATGTGCATGGGACGGCGAGCCTACCCGGCCCGCGGCCGGACCCTCACCCGCGGCTGCGGAAGGCCAGCGCCACGTTGACGCCGCCGAAGCCGAAGGAGTTGTTGACCGCGGCCAGGTCACCCTCGGGCAGGGCACGGGGGGCCCCGGTGACCACGTCCAGGTCGATCTGGGGGTCCTGCCGGTCCAGGTTGATCGTGGCCGGCACCTGGCGCTGATGCAGGGTCTGGACGGTCAGGACCGCCTCCAGGGCCCCGGCCGCGCCCAGCAGGTGCCCGGTCATCGACTTGGTGGCGGTGACCGGGATGCGGTCCGCGTGGTCGCCGAAGGCCCGCCGGATGGCGCGCGCCTCGGCGGCGTCGCCCACGGGCGTGGAGGTGGCGTGGGCGTTGATGTGGCCGATGTCGCCCATGGACAGGTCGGCGTCGGCCACCGCCTCGGCCATGGCGCGGGCGGCCCCGGCGCCGTCGGGCTCGCCGGCGGTGATGTGGTAGGCGTCGCTGGACATGCCGACGCCGACGAGCTCTGCGTAGATGCGGGCGCCGCGGGCCAGCGCGTGCTCCTCGGCCTCGAGGACCATGACGGCTGCACCCTCGGCCATGACGAACCCGTCGCGGTCCACGTCGTAGGGGCGGGAGGCCCGCTCGGGGTCGTCGTTGCGCGAGGACAGGGCGGTCATCGCCGCGAACGCGGCGATGGGGAGCGGGTGGATGGCGGCCTCGGTCCCCCCGGCGACCATCATGTCCGCGCGTCCGCTGCGGATCATCGAGAAGGCCAGCCCCATCCCCTCCGCGCCCGAGGCGCAGGCGCTGACGGGGCAGTGCGCCCCGGCCCGCGCGGACAGGTCGAGGGAGACCGCCGCGGCCGGCCCGTTGGGCATGAGCATGGGGACGGTGAGCGGGAACACGCGGCGGGGCCCGCGGGTGCGCAGGTTCTCCCACTGGTCGAGCAGGGTCCAGACGCCGCCGATCCCGGAACCGACCGCCACGCCGAGACGTTCGGGCTCGATCTCGGGGCTGCCCGCGTCGGCCCAGGCCTCCCTGGACGCGAGGAGGGCGTACTGCCCCGAGGGGTCGTTGCGGCGGACCTCGACCTTGCGCATCACCTCGCTCGGCGGGGTGTGGATCTGCGCCGCGAAGGTGACCGGCAGCTCGTGCTCGGCGACCCACTCCTGGGGGATGGGACGGGCGCCGGACCGGCCCGCCAGGACCGCGTCCCAGGTGGCGGGGGCGGTGCCGCCGACGGGGGTGGTGGCGCCCAGGCCGGTCACGACGACGCGGCGGGGGGTCGGGCTGGGGCTGGGGGACATCTGCACGGCCTCCGGGGCAGGTTCGCGGCGGCGGGGCCGCCGACAGGACGGGGTATGGGGTGGGCTGGGGTGCGGGCACCGGCCCGGTCCGGGGAGGACCTGAGCGACGGGTGCCGCGCCGTCCCGGCGCGACCTGTCGGGTCGCGCCGGGACCGGCAGGCTCAGCCCTGGTTGTTGGCGATGTAGGTGACGGCGTCGCGCACGTGGGTGAGGTTCTTGACCTCGTCGTCGGGGATCCGGACGCCGAACTTGTCCTCGGCGTTGACCACGATGGTCATCATCGACAGGGAGTCGATGTCCAGGTCCTCGGTGAAGGACTTGTCCATCTGGACCTCCTCCTGCTCCAGCCCGGTCTCCTCGTTGACGATCTCCGCGAGACCCGCCAGGATCTCCTGCTCGCTCATGGCCATGTGTGCTGCTCCTTCGGTGAGGGGATGACCCGGGTGCGTCCCGCCGGGCCTCGGGTGGTCAGGTCCTGAGGCCGGTCCCCGGCGACGTCGTCGCGCCGGTCCGGCCAGGGGCGGACGGTCATGGCATCACCACGACCTGGGCGGCGTAGACCAGGCCCGCGCCGAAGCCGATCTGGAGGGCGAGGCCACCGTGCGGAGCCTCCCGCTCGTCGAGCATCCGCGACATGGCCAGCGGGATCGAGGCCGCTGAGGTGTTGCCGGTCTCGGCGATGTCCCGCGCCACCGGCACGTGGGCGGGCAGCTTGAGCGCCTTGATCATGGCGTCGGTGATGCGCATGTTGGCCTGATGGGGGACGAAGGCATCCAGGTCATCGGTGGTGATCCCGGCCGCGGCCACCGTGTCGATCGCGACCTGGGCCATGGAGAACACCGCCCACCGGAAGACGGTCTGTCCCTGCATGACGAAGGAGGGCCAGGCGATCTCCCCGTGGTGGGAGGGGTCCTCCATCGCCGGGCGCAGCTCGGTCCAGGGCTCGCGCTGGGTGATCACGTCGGTCTTGTCGCCCAGGCTGCCCCACAGGGTGGGCCCGATGCCGGGCGTCTCGGAGACCCCTACGACCGCGGCCCCCGCCCCGTCGCCGAAGATGAAGGCCGAACCCCGGTCGTGCTTGTCCGTGAAGTCGGACAGCTTCTCCACCCCCACGACGAGGACGTGGTCGACCGTCCCGGCGCGCACCATGTCGTTGGCCAGCGAGATGCCGTGGCAGTAGCCGGCGCAGGCGGCCGAGATGTCGAAGGCGGCCGGGTCGGGGATCCCGAGGCGGTGGCCGAGCTCGGGCGCGGCAGCCGGCGTCTGGTAGGGGTGGGTGACCGTGGCCATGATGACCGCGCCGATCTGTCCCGGGTCGATCCCGGCCCGGTCGACGGCCTGCCGCGAGGCGGCCTCGGCCATGTCGACCACCGTCTCGTCCGGCCGGGCGAACCGGCGGGTGACGATGCCGGACCGCTGCTGGATCCACTCGTCCGAGGAGTCGATGTGGCGGCAGATCTCCTCGTTGGTCACCACGCGCTCGGGGCGGTAGCCGCCCAGGCCGAGGATCCGGGCGTGCCGGAGGGTCTGCGGGCTCGTCAGCGTGGGGACGGGACGACCGGGACGGGTAGGGGTCACGGGGTGTCCTCCTGAGGGTGCAGCCGCGGCGACTGGGTGGGGGGGTGGGCGGATCCGTCCGTCGCGACGGCGTCCCGGGGCCGGCCGTGGTCGCGGACCATGCGGCGCGCCTCGTCGAGGTCGTCGGGGGTGCGCAGGGCGAGGGTCTCCACCCCGCGCAGGCCGCGCTTGGCCAGACCGACCAGGGTGCCGGCCGGGGGGAGCTCGATCAGACCGGTGACGCCCATCGAGACGAACGTCTCCATCGTCAGGTCCCAGCGCACCGGGCTGGAGACCTGCTGCACCAGCCGGCGGAGCACCTCCTGCCCGTCGTCCACCACGCGGCCGTCGGCGTTCGACAGCAGCGGCAGCGACGGGTCCATCGGGGCGAGCTCGCGCGCGTGCCTGCTCAGCCGCTCCACCGCCGGCTGCATGTGCCGCGTGTGGAAGGCCCCGGCAACCTGGAGGGGGATGACCCGGGCCCGTGCGGGCGGGGCGTCGGAGAGGGCGGAGAGCTGGTCCAGCGTGCCGGCGGCCACGACCTGGCCGGCACCGTTGTTGTTGGCCGCCGTCAGACCGAGGGACTCCAGGGTCGAGAGCACCTCGACGGGCTCGCCGCCGACGACGGCGCTCATGCCGGTCGCCGCGGCGGCCGAGGCCTCGGCCATGCCCAGTCCCCGCTCGCGGACGAAGGCCGTCGCCTCGTCGTCGGTGAGCACCTCCGCGATCGCCGCCGCCGTGATCTCCCCGACGGAATGGCCGGCCGTCGCGCCGACCAGGTCGAGCAGCGGGGCGCCCTCGGTCGTGGCCGCCGTTCCCAGCGCCGACAGGCAGACCAGCCCGGAGCCGACGATGAGGGGCTGGGCCACGGCCGTGTCCTTGATGGTCTCCGCGTCCGAGACGGTGCCGTGAGCCACCAGGTCGGTCCCGGCGACCTCCGAGAGCCGGCCGAGCCGGTCCACGAGGCCGGGAAGCTCCAGCCAGGGGGAGAGGAAGCCAGGGGCCTGGGAGCCCTGTCCGGGCGCGACGATGACGAGCACGACCCCCACTCTGCCCGCCGAGGACCCGGATCGGCCTCAGGGTTCTCGACGAGAACCAGGGAGTGCCCTTGGAGGAATCCTCCAAAGACGGTGGTGCCGGTCGTGGTCTCAGTGGGCGGGCCGGCGGCCCCGACCCGTCATCCGCCCCAGGGCGAGCGCGACCTGCAGCACCCAGGCGTCCCGGGGGTCGTGGGGATCGAGGGCGACGACGTCCGCCACCCTTCGCAGGCGGTACCTGACCGTGTTGGGGTGCAGGAAGAGCGACCGGGCGGTGGCCTCGAGGGCGCGGCCGTGGTCCAGGTAGGCCTGGACGGTCTCCAGCAGCGGGGAGGGGTGGTCCCGCAACGGACGGTAGACCCGGTCGCTGAGCATCCGGCGGGCGGGCTGCTCGCCCAGCAGGGCGCGCTCGGGGAGCAGGTCGTCGGCGCCCACGGGCCGGGGGGCCTCCCGCCAGCCGGGCGCGGCGTCGCAGGCCGAGAGGGCGGCGCGCACGCTGCGGCCGGCCGCGAACAGGTGGGGGACCCGCGGGCCGACGACGACGGGGCCGCGCCCGAGGAGCGGCGCGAGGACATTGGCGTCGGACAGGGGGTCGTCCGTCCCGCCGAGCACGCACACCAGCCGGCGTCCCAGGGCCGCGGTGAGCACGTGCCGTCCCGCCCGCTGCGCCGCGGACCGGACCCCGTCGAGGGCAGGTCCGGACCCGCCCTCGGGCAGGGACCCGACGACGACGGCCACCCCGGTCACGTCCTCCCAGCCCAGCTCGGCGGCCCGGGAGGCCAGGGTGTCGTCGGCCTCGCCCCGCACGATCGCGTGGACGACCAGGGACTCCAGCCGCGCGTCCCAGCCGCCCCGCTGCTCCGCGGCCCTCGCGTACACCGTGGCCGCGGCGAACGCCACGTCCCGCGAGTAGCGCAGCACCGCCTCCCGCAGGCGGGGGCGTTCCTCCGCCCCCACCAGGTCGTCGACGGCGTCCTCGACGGTCGCCACCGCCGTCCGGGTCAGGTCCAGGGCCTGCCGCAGGGAGATGGTCTGGGCCAGGGCACGGGGGGCTGCGGCGAACGGGTCCCCCGATATGCTGCGCTCGGGGGCTCCAGCGGCATACCAGGTGAGCAGGTTGGTGATCCCCCCCTGGGCGATCAGACCGACCCAGGAGCGGTCGTCGGGGCTCAGCGCCGTGAACCAGTCGTGCTCCTCGGCCATCCTCCGCGTGACCCGGGTCGCCAGCTCTCCTGCGCGTCGCTGCAGGGGCTCGGGGCGACCGGTCGAGCCCGGGGGCGGGGAGGGGTGCACCGGTCCAGCCTAGTGACCGCACGCACGGGGCGGGGCGGCCGGCAGTCGCACCGGCCGCCCCGCCCGGGCGTGCGAAGGTGCCGTGCTCAGGCGTCCCCGCCCACGTTGCCAGAGGTGCCGGCGTTGACGTCGAGCAGCCGGTAGCGCTCGGCCGCCTCCCGGGGCACCTGGGGGTCGAGCTCCCCGCGGTCGGCGAGCATCTGCAGGGCCTTGACCGCCATCGACGGACCGTCGATGTGGAAGAACCGGCGCGCCGCCGCACGGGTGTCGGCGAACCCGAAGCCGTCGGCGCCCAGGGCGTGGTAGTCCTCGGGCACCCACGGGGCGATCTGGTCCTGCACGGCCCGCATGTAGTCGCTCGTCGCGACGATCGGGCCGCTGCCCTCCGACAGCCGCCGGGTCACGTAGGGCACCCGCCGCTCCTGGTCGGGGTGGAGGAAGGCGTCCTCGTCGCAGGCCATCGCCTCCCGGCGCAGCTCGGACCAGGAGGTGACCGACCAGACGTCGGCGTGCACGCCCCAGTCCTCCCGGAGGAGCTCCTCGGCCTCCAGCGCCCACGGCACCCCCACGCCGGAGGCCAGCAGCTGGACACGACGGCCCTCGTCGCCGGACTCCGCCGCCTTGATGCGGTGCATCCCCTTGACGATGCCCTCGGTGTCCACGTCCTCCGGCTGGGCGGGCTGGCGCATCGGCTCGTTGTAGACGGTGAGGTAGTAGAAGACGTCCTCGGCGTTCTCGCCGTACATCCGCTCGAGGGCGTCGGGCAGGATGTGCGCCATCTCGTAGGCGTAGGCGGGGTCGTAGGAGACGCAGGCCGGGTTGGTGGACGCCAGCAGGGGGGAGTGGCCGTCGGCGTGCTGCAGCCCCTCGCCGGTCAGCGTGGTCCGGCCGGCGGTCGCCCCGATCATGAAGCCGCGTACCAGCTGGTCGGCCGCGGCCCAGATGCCGTCACCGGTGCGCTGGAAGCCGAACATCGAGTAGAAGATGTAGAACGGGACCATCGGCACGGAGTGGGTGTCGTAGGAGGTGCCGGCTGCGGTGAAGGCCGCCACCGACCCCCCCTCGTTGATGCCCACGTGCCAGATCTGGCCGCTCGTCGACTCCTTGTAGGCCAGCATGAGGTCGGCGTCCACGGAGGTGTAGTTCTGACCGTGGACGTTGTAGATCTTCGCCGTGGGGAAGAAGCTGTCCATGCCGAACGTGCGCGCCTCGTCGGGGATGATCGGCACCAGGTGCTTGCCGAACTCCTTGTCGCGCATCCACTCCTTGAAGATGCGCACCAGCGCCATCGTGGTGGCGACGTTCTGCTTGCCGGAGCCCTTCTTGGCGACGTCGTAGACCTTGGCGTCCGGCAGCTTCAGCTCGCCGGCCTTGGCGGGCTCCCGCTTGGGCAGGTAGCCGCCCAGCTCCTTGCGGCGCTCCTGCATGTAGCGGATCGCCTCGTCGTCCTGACCGGGGTGGTAGTACGGCGGCTTGTACGGGTCGGCCTCGAGCTGCTCGTCGGAGATCGGGATCCGCAGGCTGTCGCGGAAGCCCTTGAGGTCGTCGAGGGTCATCTTCTTCATCTGGTGGGTCGCGTTGCGCCCCGCGAAGTGCGTGCCCAGGCTGTAGCCCTTGATCGTGTGGGCCAGGATGACCGTCGGCTGGCCGGTGTGCCGCAGCGCGGCGGCGTAGGCGGCGTAGACCTTGCGGTAGTCGTGCCCACCTCGCTTGAGCTTCCACCAGACGTCCTCGTCGGACCAGTCCTTGACCATCTCCTTGGTGCGGGGGTCCCGGCCGAAGAAGTGGTCGCGGATGAAGGCCCCGTCGTTGGCGCGGAAGGTCTGGAAGTCGCCGTCCGGGGTGGAGTTCATCAGGTTGACCAGGGCCCCGGAGGTGTCCTTGGCGATGAGCTCGTCCCAGCCGCGGCCCCACAGCACCTTGATGACGTTCCAGCCGGCACCGCGGAAGAAGCTCTCCAGCTCCTGGACGATCTTGCCGTTGCCGCGCACCGGCCCGTCCAGCCGCTGCAGGTTGCAGTTCACGACGAAGGTGAGGTTGTCGAGCTCGTCGTTGGCCGCCACCTGGAGCAGGCCGCGCGACTCCGGTTCGTCCATCTCGCCGTCGCCGAGGAAGGCCCACACGTGCTGCTGGCTGGTGTCCTTCAGGCCGCGGTTGTGCAGGTACTTGTTGAACGCGGCCTGGTAGATCGCGTTCATCGGCCCCAGGCCCATGGAGACGGTGGGGAACTGCCAGAACTCGGGCATGCTGCGCGGGTGCGGGTAGGACGGGAGCGGCTGGACGTCCTCGTCGAGCCCGCGGCTCTTCTCCTGCCGGAACCCGTCCAGGTCCTTCTCCGAGAGCCGCCCCTCGAGGAAGGCCCGGGCGTAGATGCCGGGGGAGGCGTGGCCCTGGAAGAAGATCTGGTCGCCGCCGCCCTCGTGGTCACGGCCGCGCCAGAAGTGGTTGAAGCCGACCTCCCACAGCGTGGAGATCGAGGCGTAGGTCGAGATGTGGCCACCGACGGAGATCTCGGGGTGCTGGGCCCGGTGGACCATGACGGCCGCGTTCCACCGGATCCAGGCCCGGTAGCGCCGTTCCATGTCCTCGTCGCCGGGGAACCACGGCTCGCGCTCGGGCGGGATCGTGTTGATGTAGTCGGTCGTCGTCAGAGACGGCAGACCCACCTGGGAGTCGCGGGCGCGCTCGAGCATGCGGAGCATGAGGTAGCGGGCGCGGCCCCGGCCGCCGGCCTCGATCGCGGCGTCGAGCGACTCGAGCCACTCCTGGGTCTCGTCGGGGTCCGTGTCCGGGACCTGGCTCGGCAACCCGTTGAGGATCGGGCCGACTGGACGCTCGAAAGACATGGGGCAACCTTTCCGTCGTGGTGACGGTGCCAGTCTGTCACGCCGGGGCGACCGGACCTCCGGTCGGTCCGCACCGGCACGGCAACCTGCGGGCGCCGCCTTTACATCCGGCCCACCCTCTAGTTGTGTAGTCCCCACCATGGACGGTGAGAGGAACGTGAACGAGATCGGCACGGACGCAGGCCCGCTCGTCGGGCCCGCCCGACGGCTGGGCTTCGCCCCCGGCCAGATCGTGGTGGAGTACGGCGACGACGACGACGTCGAGGAGGACCTGCGGGCGGCCGTCGAGGCCCTCGTGGAGGGGCCGCTCGAGGGGGAGGACTACGACGGGGTCGTCGACGTCGTCCTGCTGTGGTGGCGCGACGGCGACGGCGACCTGGCCGACGAGCTCGTCGACGCCCTCACCACGCTGGAGGACGGCGGGTTCATCGCCCTGCTCACACCCGGGGCGGGGCGCCCGGACCGGGTGGCCGCGCACGAGGTGCAGGAGGCCTGCACCACGTGCTCGCTGTCGGCCTCGGGAGCGGTGCCCCTGGGCTCCTGGGTGGGTCAGCGGCTCGTGGGTCGTCGGTGACGACCGTCCCCCGGGTGGGCGACCGCGCGCCCGAGCTGGACCTGCCCGACCAGCACGGGGAACGGCGGCTGCTGCCGGAGCTCGTGGCCGACCGGCACCTGCTCGTGGTGTTCTTCCCGTTCGCCTTCTCCTCCATCTGCACCGGGGAGCTGCTCGAGATCCAGCTCAACATCGACGAGTTCGTCAACGACCGGGTGCAGGTCGTGGGCGTCTCGTGCGACCCCACCTCCTCGCTGCGCGCGTGGGCCGCCCAGGAGGGCTACCGCTTCCCGCTGCTGTCGGACTTCTGGCCGCACGGTCGCGCCGCCCGTTCCTACGGGGTGCTCGACGAGGGCACCGGCGCGGCGACGCGAGGCACCTTCCTGGTGGACCCCGACCGGGTGGTCACCTGGAGCCTGGTCCACGGCCCGGGCGAGGAGCGGCCGATCGGGCTGCTGCACGAGGCGGTCCGCGGGCTGTAGCTCAGAGGCGAGGAGGCCGTCGGTGCGCCGTGTACGCCGGGGGTCCCGCGGGGCTGGCACAATGGTCGCCCCAAGGGGCCTGTAGCTCAGCTGGTAGAGCGCCGCGTTTACACCGCGTAGGTCGTCGGTTCGAGCCCGGCCGGGCCCACGTGGACAACAGCAGAGAGACCGCAGGACCGGACGGGCTGCCGCTCCACGAGGTGGTGTCCGTCCTGGAGCGGCTCTACCCCCCCGACACCGCCCAGTCGTGGGACCGCGTGGGGCTGGTCGCGGGCGACCCGGACCAGCGGGTGCGGCACGTGCTGCTGGCGGTCGACCCGACGCTGGAGGTCGTCGCGGAGGCGGTCGCGACCGGGGCGGACCTGGTCCTGACCCACCACCCGCTGCTCCTGCGGGGGATCCACTCCGTGGCCACGACCACGGCGAAGGGCGCCACCATCACCGACCTTGTCGTCAACGACGTCGCCCTCTACTGCGCGCACACCAACGCCGACGTGGCCGACCCCGGCGTGGGTCACGCCCTGGCGCGCGCCTGCGGCCTGGGAGCCACGCAGCCCCTGCAGGTCGTAGAGGGGCAGGACCTCGGCCGGGTGGGCGACCTGCCGGAGCCGACGACCCTGGCCGACCTGGCCGCCCGGCTGCACGCCGCCATGCCGCCCACGGCGGGAGGGGTGCGGGTGGCCGGTCCTCCCGGGGCGCTCGTGCGCCGGGTCGCCGTGCTGGGCGGGGCGGGCGACTCCGCCCTGGCTGCCGCGCGGGCCAGCGACGCCGACGTCTACGTCACGGCCGACCTGCGTCACCACCCTGCCCTGGAGGCGCGCGAGGAGGCCCGGGCCCAGGCCCGCGCCCGCGGTGCGGAGCCGGGGAGGGGGACGCCGTACCTCGTCGACGCCGGGCACTGGGCCAGCGAGTGGCTGTGGCTGCCGCTCGTGCGCGATCTGCTCACCGAGCGGCTCGGCGGTAGCGTGAGCCTCTCCCTGTCCACCGTGCGCACCGACCCCTGGGACTTCGTCGTGGGCGCACGTCCACCGGCGGAGGACCACCCGCCCGCCGGTCCGTCCGCCCCCCGACCCGGAGGTATGCCGTGAAGGCCAGCCCGCAGATGCAGTCCCGACTCCTGGACCTGCTCGACCTCGACACCAGGCTCACCCAGCTGGACCACCAGCTGCGCACGCTGCCGGAGCTGACGGACATCGCCCGGCTCGAGTCGGCCGAGGCGGACCTGAAGGCCGAGGTGGTGCGCACCGAGACGGCGGTCTCCGACCTGCAGCGCGAGGTGGCCCGGGCCGAGGCGGCGGTCCAGCAGGTGCGCGACCGGGCCGCGCGCGACCAGGCGCGCCTCGACGAGGGCAGCGGCACGTCCAAGTCGCTGCAGGGGCTGCAGCACGAGCTCGCCTCGCTCGCCCGGCGCCAGGAGGTGCTGGAGGACGAGCAGCTCGAGGTCATGGAACGTGTCGAGGCGGCCCAGGCGGCCGCCGACCGGGCCGTGCGGGAGCACGCCACCCACGCCGAGAAGCTGGCGGCGCTGAGGGTGCAGCGCGACGAGAAGGCCGCCCGCATCGGGGCCGAGCGGGAGCAGGTCGCCGAGGGTCGTCCCGGGATCGTGGCCGACCTGTCCGCCGAGCTGCTCGCCCTCTACGACCGGGTACGGGCGCACAGCGGCACCGGTGCCGCCCCGCTGGTGCAGCGTCGGTGCGGCGGCTGCCGGCTCGACCTCAACGCGGTCGACCTCTCCCGGATCCGCAACGCCCCCGAGGACGAGGTCCTGCGCTGCGAGGAGTGCGGCCGGATCCTCGTCCGGACCGAGGAGTCCGGCCTGTGAGCCTTCGTCCCGCCCTGCTGGTCGAGGCCGACGGTGGGTCCCGGGGCAACCCGGGGGTGGCCGGCTACGGGGCGCTGGTCAAGGACGCACGGACCGGCGAGCTGCTCGCCGAGCGGGCCCTGCCCCTGGGGACGGCCTCCAACAACGTCGCCGAGTACAGCGGCCTCGTGGCGGGCCTGGAGGCCGTGCTCGACCTGGGCCTGGCCACCGACGCGGCCGTGGAGGTCCGGATGGACTCCAAGCTGGTCGTGGAGCAGATGTGCGGACGGTGGAAGATCAAGCACGAGGACATGCGCCGGCTGGCCCTCCAGGCCCGCGCCCTCGTCGACCGCATCCAGGCCGCAGGTGGTTCGGTCCGGTTCACCTGGATCCCCCGCGAGCGCAACGGGGCGGCCGACGCGCTGTCCAACGTCGCGATGGACGGCCGGACGGTCCACCGCGACCTCGCGCGCGAGCGCGCGGGCTCGGACGGACCCGGGACGGCGGAGGAGACGCCCGCCGCGGCAGGGCCCGGCACGGGGCAGGTCTTCGGCGACGCCCGCGTGCCGCTCACCGACGTGTTCGTCTCCGACGAGACCGTGCCGACCCTCGAGGGGCAGACCCGGCTGGTCCTGGTGCGGCACGGGGTGACCGACTTCACCCAGGGCCACCGGCTCGACGGACGCGGAGGCGCCGACCCCGCCCTTAACGCCACCGGGCTGGCGCAGGCCAGGGCCGCCGCCGTCGCCGTGCGGCGTCTGCTGGACCGCTCGGACCCGGGGCGCGTCACGGTGGTCTCGTCGTCGCTGCGGCGGGCCCGGCAGACGGGGCAGGTCGTCGCCGACCACCTGGGCGTGGCCCGCGAGGAGGATGCGGACTGGGACGAGCAGGGGTTCGGCTCCTGGGACGGTCGGGCCATGCCCGACCTCGTCCGGGACAGCGCCGCGGACCTGGCCCGCCTCCGGCACGACCTCGACTTCGCCCCTCCCGGCGGGGAGACCCGTCGCGAGCTCGACCGACGGGTGGGCGCGGCGCTGGGTCGGGCGATCTCCCGCGGGGGGACGGTGGTGGTCGCGACCCACCGGGTGGTCCTGATGTCGGTGCTCGGCCGGCTGCTGGGCATCGACCACTCCCGGGCCTGGTCGGTCGCCACGGCGCCCACGTCCCTGACGGCGGTCGAGGTCTGGGCCGACGGCGGTGTCCAGGTGGAGTTCGTCAACGACACCCACCACCTCTACGACCCCGCCTTCGCCGAGGACCTCGCCCAGCTGGAGGCGCAGGTGCGCATCCTCGACAGCTCCCTGGAGGGCCCCCCGGCCTAGCCTCGGTGGACGACGTCCATCGTCCAGGGCCTCCCGGCCCGCCCCGGCTTGTGCAGGGCGACCTCGAACTCCTCCTCGAGGAGCTCGACGAGCGCCTCCGGGCGTCGGGGGTCCTCGGGGGTGCGGCACAGGGCCCGGGCCACCAGCCCCCGGGTGTGCTTGGCCATGTGGGTCGCACCCGGCACCCGCACCTGGACCCACCGGCGGCCGAGCTCGCCCGCCGGGGCCCAGGCGGCGGCATACGTGCTGGACCGGCAGTCCACGACCAGGCCGCGGCCGGCCGCCGAGGCGAGCACCGGTCCCAGGTGGGGGCGCCAGAACGTGGCCAGGGGCCCCGGCCCTGGCAGCGGCACCCCCATGGAGAGGCGGTAGGGGGCCAGCCGGTCGGTGGGTCGCACCGCGCCGTAGAGCGCCGACACCACGACGATCCGGCGGGCGGCCCGACGGGCGGACGCGGCGTCCAGGGAGGCGAGGTCCAGAGCGTCGTAGAGCACTCCGGTGTAGAGCTCCCGGGCCGGCAGCGCGGGCGCGTCCGCCAGGCGCAGGTTGCGCCCGACCTCGCCGGCGACGGCCGGCCCGACCCCGAGCAGCGACGCCGCGTCCGGGCGTGCGCTCACCGTCGTCAGGGCCTTGGCGACCTCCGCGCGGGCGGGGGCCAGCTCGGGGAAGGAGAGGGTATGCGGTCGCGCGGGTGCCCCGCGGTCCCGGGTCGCCTTGGACTCGGACGGGGGCAGGAGGATCAGCACGACAGGCAGGGTAGGCCACGTAGGGTGACGGCATGGTTCAGCGTGCGACACGGCTCACCGGCACCGGTGAGCACACCCAGCTGCTCGAACGGGCCTTCGCGCGGGCCCGGGCCGAGCAGGACCTCCCGACCGGCTTCCCCCCCGAGGTGCTCGCCGAGGTCGAGCGGGCCGTGGCCGACCCGGACCTGCCGGAGCGGGACGAGACGCAGGTCCCCTTCGTCACGATCGACCCTCCCGGCTCGATGGACCTCGACCAGGCGATGCACATCGAACGCGCCGGTGAGGGCTACCGGGTGCGCTACGCGATCGCCGACGTCCCGGCGTTCCTCCGGGAGGGGGGTGCCCTCGACGAGGAGGTGCGTCGACGGGGCATGACGGTCTACTGCCCCGACGTGCGCGTGCCCCTGCACCCCCCGCAGCTGAGCGAGGACGCCGCCAGCCTGCTCCCCGACCAGGTGAGGCCCGCCTACGTGTGGGACATGCACCTGACGCCGGAGGGGGAGCGGGACCACGCCGACCTCTACCGCGCGATGGTGCGGTCCGTGCGGCGCTACACCTACGAGGAGGTGCAGGGCCTGGTGGACGGCGGGACGGCCGAGCCCACCCTGCGTCTGCTCAAGGAGGTGGGCGAGCTCCGGGTCCGGCGCGAGGACGACCGGGGCGGTGCCAGCCTGCCGATGCCGGAGCAGGACGTGGAGGTCGACGACGCGGGCCACTACCACCTCAGGCTGCGTCCCCTCCTGGCCGCGGAGGACTGGAACGCCCAGATCTCGCTGCTCACCGGGATGGTCGCGGCCCAGATCATGCTCGAGGCGGGCACGGGGATCCTCCGCACGATGCCCGCACCCGACGAGGGCAGCGTGGCCCGCTTCCGTCGGGAGGCACAGGCCCTGGGGGTGCCCTGGCCGGAGGAGCTCAGCTACGGACGGTTCCTGCGGACCCTGGACCGTGACGACCCTGCCCACCTGGCCGTCGTCAACGCCGCCACCAGCCTGTTCCGCGGGGCCGGCTACACGGTGCTGGACGGCGTGGCCCCGGCGGAGGAGGACGTCGTCCAGGCGGCCATCGCCGCCCCCTACACGCACACCACGGCGCCCCTGCGCCGTCTCGTCGACCGGTTCTCCCTGGCCGTGTGCGAGGCGCTCGTCCACGGCCGGGAGGTGCCCGGCTGGGCCGCTGCGGCGATGCCGGTCCTGCCCGACCTCATGGCCGAGGCGGACCGGCGGACCCGCTCGGTCGAGCGGGCCTGCCTGTCGGCGGTCGAGGCGGCCGTCCTGGCCGACCACGTCGGGGGGACCTTCGACGCCGTCGTGGTGGACGTGGGCCGACGTGGCGACCCCGTGGTCCAGCTGGTCGACCCGCCGGTGAGCGAGTTCGCCGAGGGGAGCGCCGAGCCCGGCGCCGAGGTCCGGGTCGAGGTGGTCGGCACCGACGTGCTCTCCGGGCAGGTCGACCTGCGGGTGGTCGGCGGGGTGGCGTCCGCCGGTGTGGCAGAATCGCCCGCATGAGCTTCCGTGCGCCCGCCCCGACCTCCGACTCGTTGCCGACGGGTTCTCCCGACACCCGGTCGATGAACAAGGTCCTGTCGGTCATCCCGATCGGGGTCGCCGCCTTCACGGCGGTCTTCGTGCTCGTCGACCTGGTCTCCGGCGCGCTCTTCTGACCGGCCCACCCACGACGTCCCGGAGGCGCCGCCGGCCGAGGCCGGCGGCGCCTTCCGTGCGTCCCGGGGGCGAGGATGAGCCGACCGGTACGCCGGGTTCTGTCCCTCCGCGCCGTCGCCGGCCCTGCGGAGGTGGCGGCCATCCATCTACGACGGCCGTTGCCGACCGCCTCCAGCGACCTACCCGTGCGCTCGGGCGGGTAGCCCTCGAGCACGCACTGTCTGGTCTTGCTCCCGGTGGGGTTTACCGAGCCACGCCAGTCGCCTGGCGTGCTGGTGGTCTCTTACACCACCCTTTCACCCTGACCCACCGGCGGACCGGTGGGCGGTCTACTTTCTGTGGCACTGTCCCGCGGGTCGCCCCGGGTGGCCGTTAGCCACCACCGTGCCCTGTGGAGCCCGGACGTTCCTCGGCGGACCCGGGGGTCCGACGCGGCCGCCTGGCCGACTCATCCTCGACCACCCAGTCTACCGCCTCTACCGCCCCAGCGTCGTCGCGCCCGCCCCCCGCAGGTCGAGCACCTCGACCCCGCCGTCGGCGCCGAAGTCTGCGACGTGCCCGAGGTACATCGACCGGCCGGTGTCGTTGAGCAGCCCGTCGTGGATGGGGACCACGCCCTGTCGCGGTGCGATCCGGCGGACGAACTGCAGGGTCTCGGCGACCTTTCCCCAGGGCGCGTTGACCGGGACGGCCAGCACGTCCACCGGCCCGGGCTCGGCGTCCAGGGCGTCCCCGGGGTGGAACAGCACGGGAGCACCTTCGGCCTCCAGCACCACCCCGGTGTTGCCGATGCGTTCCACCCACGGGTGGATGACGGCGTGCTGCTCACCGACCGGGCGCACGAGGACCGGGTCGAGGTCCACCTGGCCGCCCGGCTCGAGGCGCTCCACCCGGCCCTCCAGCCCCTCGCGCACGAGCAGGTCGGCGGTCTGCGCCTCCACGAGCACCCGGGCGTCGGGGTTGGCCCGCAGCAGGTCCGGCCCGCGACGGGGGTCGAGGTGGTCCGGGTGCTGGTGGGTCACGACCACGGCGGTCAGGCCGCGCAGCCCGTCGAGGTCGGAGAAGGAGCCCGGGTCGACGAGGATCCGCTGCCCGCCCTCCTCGACGAGCAGGCACGCGTGGCCCAGGTGCGTCAGCTGCATGATGCGCCTTCCGTCTCGGGTGGATGTCACCCCCACGCTAGGACGGCGGGAGGACCGACGCCAGGGGTGCGTACGCTGGGTCCCCGTGGAGTTCCTCAACGGCATGCGGCCGACGCACGAGCTGACCTACGACGACGTGTTCATGGTGCCCTCCCGCTCGGCGGTCACCTCCCGGCTCGACGTCGACCTGACCACCCCGGACCGCGTGGGGACGACGATTCCGGTGGTCGTGGCCAACATGACCGCCGTCTCCGGCCGACGGATGGCCGAGACGGTCGCCCGGCGGGGCGGCACGGCCGTGCTGCCGCAGGACATCCCGCTGCCCGAGGTGCGGCGCACCGTCGAGCGGGTCAAGGGCAGCCACCCGGTCTACGAGACCCCCATCGTCATCGAGCGCTCCGCCCCGGTCGCCCAGCTGCTGTCCGTCATGGGCAAGCGGGCGCACCGCGCCGCGGTCGTCGTGGAGGCGGGCCGTCCCGTCGGTGTGGTGACCGAGGGCGACTGCGAGGACGTCGACCGGTTCTCCTCCGTCGCCGAGGTCATGCAGGAGCCACGGGTGGTCCTCGAGGACGGGGTCGACCTGCGGGTCGCCTTCGACGAGCTCGAACGGACCCGGGCCGGTCTGGCACCGGTGGTGGCCGGCGGCCTGCTGCGCGGGATCGTCACGCGCACCGGGCTGCTGCGGTCGGCGATCTACGCCCCGGCGGTCGACCGTGACGGCCGGCTCTGCATCGGGGCCGCGGTGGGCATCAACGGGGACGTGCCCGCCAAGGCGACCGAGCTGCTCGGCATCGGCGTCGACGTGCTCGTGGTGGACACCGCCCACGGCCACCAGGAGAAGATGCTCGACGCGCTCCCGCAGGTCGTCGCGGTCCGCGACGAGCACGCCGACCGGACCGGCGTGCGGGTCCCTGTCGTGGCTGGCAACGTCGTCTCCCGGGCCGGGGTCCACGACCTGGCCGCCGCCGGGGCCGACATCGTCAAGGTGGGGGTGGGACCCGGCGCCATGTGCACCACCCGGATGATGACCGGGGTGGGCAGGCCGCAGTTCTCCGCGGTCGTGGAGTGCGCCGAGGCGGCCCGCGAGAGCGGGATCCACGTGTGGGCGGACGGCGGGGTCAAGCACCCCCGGGACGTGGCGCTGGCGCTCGCCGGCGGCGCGGCCTCGGTCATGGTGGGGTCCTGGTTCGCGGGCACCCTGGAGTCGCCCGGCGACCTCATGCGCGACGCGGAGGGGCGCGCCTACAAGGAGTCCTTCGGGATGGCCTCCGCACGGGCGGTGCGGCAGCGCACGAAGGACCTCTCGGCCTTCGACCGCGCCCGCTCGGCGCTGTTCGAGGAGGGCATCTCCTCCGGACGGATGTTCCTCGACCCGCTGCGGCCCGGGGTCGAGGACGTCGTCGACCGCATCGTCTCCGGCGTCCGCAGCGCCTTCACCTACGCCGGCGCGCGCACGATCGGGGAGTTCCACACGCGGTCGGTCGTCGGGGTGCAGGGCGCGGCCGGGTTCGAGGAGGGCAGGCCGCGCCACACCTCCTGGTAGGTGCTCCTGGCCGGCCCCGTCGGACGCGGTCGTGGCGGGGAGGACCGCCGCCCTACTCCTCCAGGTGCCGGGTGTGCCAGGCGGCGCCGATGATGCCGGCGTCGTTGCGCAGCTCGGCCGCCACGATGGGGGCGCGCAGGTGGAGCAGCGGCAGGAACTTGTGGGCCTTCTTCGAGACCCCCCCACCGACGATGATGAGATCGGGCCACAGCAGGTTCTCCACGTGCGAGTAGTAGCGCTGCAGCCGTTCGGCCCACTCCTCCCACGACAGGTCCTCCTGCTCGCGGGCGCTGCTGGCGGCCCGGGTCTCGGCGTCGTGCCCGTCGAGCTCGAGGTGCCCCAGCTCGGTGTTCGGGAGCAGCTCGCCGCCACGGAACAGCGCCGAGCCGATCCCGGTGCCCAGCGTGGTGAGCAGCACGACGCCGTCGTTGCCCCGGCCCGCCCCGAAGTGCATCTCGGCGACCCCCGCGGCGTCCGCGTCGTTGACCACGTGCACCGGCCGGTCCAGCCGACGGGTGAACAACGCGTCGGCGTCGGTGCCGATCCAGCTGCTGTCGATGTTCGCCGCCGTCCGCACCACGCCGTGATGCACCACCGCCGGCACCGTGATGCCGACCGGGCTCTCCTCGTCGATGTCGTCGAACTCCTCGATGATCTCGGCCACGATGTCCGCCACCGCCTCCGGGGTCGCGTCGTCGGGGGTGTCGATGCGGACGCGGTCGTCGGCGAAGGCGCCCTTGTCCAGGTCGACGGGAGCGCCCTTGATGCCGCTGCCGCCGATGTCGACTCCGAGGATGTGCTGGCCCATGGTGTTGGTCCTTCCGAAGGGGGCTGGGAGGGGTGGGTGACCCGGTCGTCAGGGCAGGGTGAGGATCTCCGGTCCGTCCTCGGTGACGAGGATGGTGTGCTCGAACTGGGCGGAGGGGCGGCCGTCGGCCGTCAGGACGGTCCAGCCGTCGTCCCACTCGACCCACTCGTGCGTGCCGAGGTTGAGCATCGGCTCGATGGTGAACGTCATCCCGGGCTCGATGAGGGTGTCGTAGTCGGGGGCGGCGTCGTAGTGCGGGATCACCAGTCCGGAGTGGAAGGCCTCGCCGACGCCGTGACCGGTGAAGTCGCGGACCACCCCGTAGCCGAACCGCCGCGCGTAGCTCTCGATGACCCGGCCGATGACGTTGATCTCCCGTCCGGGCCGGGCGGCGCGGATGCCCCGCATGAGGGCCTCCTGGGTGCGCTCCACGAGCAGTCGTGTCTCCTCGGCCACCTCGCCGCAGAGGAAGGTGGCGTTGTTGTCGCCGTGGACCCCCCCGACGTAGGCGGTCACGTCGATGTTGCAGATGTCGCCGTCCTGCAGCTCGCGGTCGTCCGGGATGCCGTGGCAGACGACCTCGTTGACCGACGTGCACAGCGACTTGGGGAACCCGCGGTAGCCCAGCGTCGAGGGGTAGGCCCCGTGGTCGAGCAGGAACTCGTGCCCGGCGCGGTCGATCTCGTCGGTCGTCACGCCCGGGCGGACCATCTCGCCGCACAGCTGCAGCGCCTGGGCGGCGATGCGCCCGGCGTGCCGCATCCGCTCGACGGTCTCCTCGTCCTTGACCTCCGTGCCGCGGAACGGCGCCGGTGCCGGCCGGTCGACGTACTCGGGGCGGGCGATGCCGGCCGGGACCGGGCGGCGCGGGCTGATCTTCCCGGGGGCGAGGGGGATGCTGGTCGGCATAGGGTCGAGTGTAGGTGCCCCGCCACGGGTGCCCACGGTCGAGCAGACGGCTGCGCCCCTGCGGGGGTGCACCGGAGAGGAGTCGGTATGCAGTACTGGTTCAACACGCGCACACGGCAGGTGGAGGCGGCCGACGACCCGGAGCGGGCGCGCAGCCACGACCTCCTGGGCCCCTACGAGACCGAGGAGGAGGCCTCCCGGGCGTTGGAGATCGCCGCCGAACGGACCGCCCGCTGGGACGAGGAGGAGGCCGCCGAGGACGCGTGGCGCACGGGTGACCCGCAGGCCCGTGACTGGGACGCCAACCCGCTCAACGGCTGAGCGGTCGCCTCACCGCCGCAGGGCGGGCAGCACCTCGCGACCGAACACCTCGATCCACTCCCGCTGGTTGCGGCCCACGTTGTGGAGGTAGACGCGGTCGAACCCGTGGTCGAGGTAGCCCTGCACGGTCGCCCGGTGCACGTCCGGGTCGCTGGAGATGACCATCCGCCCGGCGAAGTCCTCGGGCCGCACGAGCCGGGCCATCTGGGCCAGCTCGTGGGGGGAGCGGATGTCGGCCTTGGGGAAGGCCATCCCGCCGTTGGGCCACTCGGTGAGGGCGTTGGCCAGGGCCTCCTCGTCGGTCGGCGCCCAGGACAGGTGCAGCTGGAGGACCTTCGTCATGCCGTCGGGGTCCTTGCCGGCGTCGCGGGCGCCCTGGGCGAAGCGGTCCAGCAGCATCCCGACCTTCTCGTGCGGGGCCCCGACGGTGATGATCCCGTCGGCGTGCCGGCCGGTGCGACGGGCGTTCACCGGCCCCGCCGTGGCCACGAGGATGGGAGGTGCCTGCTCGGGCATCGTCCACAGGCGCGTGGTCTCCATCCGGAAGTGCTCGCCCGACCAGCGCGTGTCCCTGCCCTCCCGGGACGCCGCGAAGAGCTGGGCGATCAGGTCCACCGCCTCGAACAACCGGCGGGACCGCTCACCGGCCTCCGGCCAGTAGCCGCCCACGACGTGCTCGTTGAGCGCCTCCCCGACGCCCAGCCCCAGCCAGGTCCGGCCGGGGTACATCGCCTCGAGGGTTGCCGCCGCCTGGGCCACCATGGCCGGGTGCCACCGGAAGCTCGGGCAGACGACCCCCGGGCCCAGGTCGCCCCGGGTGCGCTCGCCGACGGCCGTGAGCACGTTCCACACGAAGGCGGACTGCCCCTGCGCCGGGACCCAGGGCTGGAAGTGGTCGGCGGCCATGCAGCCGGAGAAGCCGTGCTCCTCCGCCAGGGCGGTGAGCCGCACGGCCTCCGTGGGGTGGAACTGCTCGAGCATGGCGGCGTAGCCGATGGTGGGGGTGCTCATGGCTGCAGCGTAGGCGCCGCGTCCGGGTAGGGTCCGGCGGATGGACGACCTTCTCGTCGAACGCGTCCTCCGGGCCGTCGAGCAGGTGCCTCCCGGACGGGTCGTCAGCTACGGGGACCTCGCGGCCCTCGTGGGCACCGGCCCCCGTCAGGTGGGTGCGGTCCTGGCCCGGTGGGGCGGGTCCGTCCCGTGGTGGCGGGTGACCGACCGCGCCGGCCGCCTGCGCCCCGACCTGCTGGCCCGGGCCCGGCCACGCTGGGAGCAGGAGGGCATCGGGCTGCACCCCGACGGGCGGGGCTGCCGGATCGGGGCCCACCGGGCGGACCTCGACCGGCTCGCCGAGGACCACGGGCGGGCCACCGCCGACCTCGAGGATGCGGCAGGATGAGCCCATGAACCGCCAGCAGGAGTACGTCCTCCGGACCATCGAGGAGCGGGACATCCGGTTCGTCCGGCTCTGGTTCACCGACATCCTGGGCACGCTGAAGTCCGTGGCCGTGGCGCCCGCGGAGCTGGAGCAGGCCTTCACCGAGGGCATCGGCATCGACGGCAGCGTCATCGAGGGCTTCACCCGCGTCTACGAGGCCGACATGGTCGTCCAGCCCGACGCCGACACCTTCCAGGTGCTGCCCTGGCGGGAACGGACCGCCAGGATGTTCTGCGACATCCACATGCCCGACGGCACCCCGGCCCCTACCGACTCCCGGCACATCCTGCGCCGGGCCCTCGACGCGGCCGGTCAGGAGGGGTTCACCTTCTACACCCACCCGGAGATCGAGTTCTACCTGTTCAAGGAGCCCTACGAACCCGCGGTCGGGCCGGTGCCCGTCGACCAGGCGGGATACTTCGACCACGTCGCCCGGGGCGACGGGCACGACTTCCGCCGGGGGGCGATCGAGATGCTCGAGCAGATGGGCATCTCGGTGGAGTTCAGCCACCACGAGGGTGGCCCCGGCCAGCAGGAGATCGACCTGCGCTACGCCGACGCGCTGTCCATGGCCGACAACATCATGACCTTCCGCACCGTGGTCCGGGAGGTCGCCCTCCACGAGAAGGCCTTCGCCACCTTCATGCCCAAGCCCCTGGCGCTGCACCCCGGCTCGGGGATGCACACGCACGTCTCCCTGTTCGAGGGGGACGCCAACGCCTTCTACGAGCCCGGGGCCTCCTACGAGCTGTCGACCACGGGGCGTCGGTTCATGGCCGGGGTGCTGGCGCACAGCCGCGAGATCTGCGCGGTGACCAACCAGTGGGTGAACTCCTACAAGCGGCTCTGGGGCGGCGGCGAGGCCCCCGCCTACGTGTGCTGGGGGCACAACAACCGCTCGGCCCTGGCCCGGGTGCCGATGTACTCCATCGGCAAGGGCCACTCCCGCCGGATCGAGGTCCGCTCGATCGACGCCGCGTGCAACCCCTACCTCACGTATGCGGTGATCCTCGCCTCCGGGCTGCGCGGCATCAAGGAGGGCTACGACCTCCCGCCCGAGGCGGAGGACGACGTGTGGGCCCTGACCGACGGGGAGCGACGGGCGCTCGGGATCGACCCGCTGCCGCAGAGCCTGGGCGAGGCCGTGGCCGTCATGGAGGACTCGGACCTGGTGGCCGAGGTCCTGGGGGAGCAGGTGTTCGACTTCTACCTGCGCAACAAGTGGCAGGAGTGGGGCGAGTACCGCTCCCAGGTCACCCGCTTCGAGCTCGACCGCTACCTGCTCCACCTGTGAGGTCCGGACCCGTGCGGCGACGAGGCGGCCCGCCGGGGGAGGACGACGGGTCGGTGACGGCGGCCGAGCTGGCGCGCGCCGGGGTGGCGGACACCCGCCGGTCCGGAGGCCTGCTCACCGAGGTCGTCGGACGGGCCGGGCCCGGGTTCGACGTGGCGGCACTGCTGGCCGACCTCTCCCGGGTGGCCGACCCGGACGCCGCCCTGCTGGGCCTGGTCCGGCTGCTCGACCCGCGCACCACCGCGGCCGACGGGTCCCGGACCGACGAGCCGGTGCTGCCCGTGGTCCGGGACACCGGGACGCGGCGTCGGCGCCTGCTGGCGCTCCTGGGCGGCAGCGGTGCCCTGGCCGACCACCTGGCCCGCCATCCGGAGCACCTGCCCGACGTGGTCGACGGTCAGGACCCCGACCCGTCCGCGGTCGAGGAGTCGGTCCACGGTGCGTCCGGGCGGGACGGGGCGGAGGCGCTGCGGGTCGCCTACCGGCGCCAGCTCCTGCGGGTGGCCACCCAGGACCTGACCAGCGAGGACCCGGTCGAGCTCGTCCCGACCGTGGCCGCCTGGCTGGCCGAGCTCGCCGGGGCCGCCCTCCGCGGGGCGCTGCTGCTGGCCCGGGCGGAGACGGAGGGGGAGGAGGGCTGTGAGCTCGCGGTCGTGGCCATGGGCAAGACCGGCGGGTGCGAGCTGAACTACATCAGCGACGTCGACGTCATCTTCCTGGCCGCACCCCGGGACGGGACGCCGGAGGACCGGGCGCTGGCGGTGGGGGCGACCCTGTCCAGCGCGGTCATGCGCATCTGCGGGCAGTCCACCTCCGAGGGGTCGCTGTGGCCCGTGGACGCCGCCCTGCGTCCCGAGGGCAAGAACGGTCCGCTCGTCCGTTCGCTGCACTCCCACCAGGAGTACTACCAGCGCTGGGCCAAGACCTGGGAGTTCCAGGCGCTGCTCAAGGCCCGGCACGTCGCCGGCGACGAGGAGCTGGCCAGGCGCTGGTCCGAGCTGGTCGAGCCGCTGGTGTGGGGGGCCTCGGGGCGGGAGAACTTCGTCGACGACGTGCAGGCGATGCGACGCCGCGTCGAGCGTTCCGTGCGTGCCGGAGACGGGGACCGGGAGCTGAAGCTGGGACCGGGTGGGCTGCGGGACATCGAGTTCAGCGTCCAGCTGCTGCAGCTCGTGCACGGCCGCACCGACGAGTCGTTGCGCTCGAGGACCACCCTGGAGGCCCTGGCCGCCCTCCGGGACGGAGGCTACGTGGGCCGTGACGACGCCCGGGTCCTCGACGAGGCCTACCGGTTGCTGCGGGCGCTGGAGCACCGCCTCCAGCTCCACCGGATGCGGCGGACCCACGTCATGCCGACGGCGGACGCCGAGCTGCGCCGCCTGGGTCGGTCGCTCGGCGAGCGGGGGGAGGCCGACCGTGCGGTGGTCCAGCGGTGGCGAGCGGTGCAGCGCGACGTGCGCCGGCTGCACGAACGGCTCTTCTACCGCCCGCTGCTGGGCGCCGTGGCCCGGTTGTCCACCGACGAGGTCCGGCTGTCCCCGGAGGCGGCCCGGGAGCGGCTCTCCGCACTCGGCTTCCGGGACCCGGACGGAGCCTTGCGCCATCTCGCCGCCTTGACGGAAGGGGTCAGCCGGCGGGCCACCATCCAGCGCCACCTGCTCCCGGTGATGCTGGCCTGGTTCGCCGACGGGGCCGACCCGGACGCCGGGCTGCTGGCCTTCCGGCGGATCAGCGACGCGCTGGGCACGACCCACTGGTACCTGGGGATGCTGCGGGACGAGGGGACGGCCGCCGAGCGCCTGGCCCGGGTGCTGTCGACCAGCCGCTACGCCGTGGACCTCCTGCTGCGGTCGCCCGAGACGGTGGCCCTGCTCGGGGACCCCGGGGCCCTGCAGGTGCCCGACCAGGAGGCCCTGCTGGCCCGCATGGCCGCTGCCGCGACCCGCCGGGACGACCCGGCCGGGGCGGTCCTCGCCGTCCGCACGGTGCGGGCCCGCGAGCTCGTCCGCGTCGTGCTGGGGGACCTGGTCGGAGGCTGGTCGGGGACGCAGGTGCGCCGTGCCCTCACCGACGTCACCGAGGCGACGCTGCGCGGGGCGCTCGACGTCGCCCTCCGCACGGTCCGGGAGCGGGACGGGGAGCTGGTCACCGACCTGCTCGTCGTCGGGATGGGGCGGCTCGGCGGGAGGGAGCTGGGATACGCCAGCGACGCCGACGTGCTCTTCGTGCACCGGCCCCGCCCGGGTGCGGACGCGGAACGGGCGAACCGCCAGGCGGCGGACGTGGTGGGCGAGCTCCGGTCGGGACTGTCCGACCGTTCCGGTCCCGACCCCGTGCTCGAGCTCGACGCCGACCTGCGGCCGGAGGGGCGGTCCGGACCCCTGGTGCGCAGCCTGGAGAGCTATGCCACCTACTACGCACGTTGGTCGGCGGGGTGGGAGTCGCAGGCGCTGCTGCGGGCCCGTCCGGTCGCGGGGGACCCGGACCTGGCCCGCGCCTTCACCGAGCTGGTCGAGCCGCTGCGCTGGCCCGCGGGCGGGATCGCGCCCGAGGCGGTGCGGGAGATCCGTCGGCTGAAGGCACGGATGGAGTCGGAGCGCCTGCCGAGGGGGGCGGACCCGCGCGCCCACCTCAAGCTCGGCCGCGGCGGCCTGTCCGACGTGGAGTGGGTCGTGCAGCTGCTGCAGCTGCAGCACGCGCACGAGCACGACGGGCTGCGCACGACGAGCACCGTGGAGGCCCTGGACGCGGCGGTGGGTGCCGGCCTGCTCGACCAGGAGGACCAGGTCGTGCTGGCGCGCGCCTGGGAGACGGCTTCCCAGCTGCGCGACGCCGGCGTGATGTGGCGGGGCCGGCCGGTCGACTCCGTCCCCAGCGCCTTGCGGGACGCGGAGGGCATGTCACGGGTGATGGGGCGGCCTCCCGGGCACGGGTCCGAGCTGGCCGAGGAGTGGCGGCGCACCGCGCGGCACGCCCGCCAGGTCGTCGCCCGGTTGTTCTACGGGGACGCCCCGCCGGCGCACGGAGGCCGAGGGCCGGCGACCACGCGCCGGGACCGGGGCCTGCCGGGCAGGGCCGCCGGGTTCTCCCGGGCGGCGGACGGGCCGCCACCGTCGGCCGCCCGGTTCCCCCGCCCCACCAGGGGACCCAGGAGCGGGGGGCGGGACACCGGCCGGGGGCGTTCGTAGGATGTCCGGGTGACCACGCCCAGCACGCGTCCGACGGACGACCGCGCAGCAGGTCCGGCGTCGGTCCCCCCACCGACGGCGCTCCTGCTCCTGCGCGGGCCGCGGGAGCGGGTGGCCGGCTGGGTCTCCCGGTCCGTGGTGCCGCTCGTCGTGGCCCCCGTCGGGCGGTGGACCGTCGCCGTCGCGGCGGCCGGTCCCCCCACGGGGCCGCCGTACGACGACGGTGCGCTCCTGCTCGTCGGTCGCCCCGTGCCCGCCAGGACCGGACCGGCGCTGGGCTTCTCCGAGACCGGCGGACGCGCCGTGATCACGGTCCACGCCGCCGGTCGCCGGCGGGGCCCGGGGTGGGTGGTGTGGGAGCCGGGGGTGGGTCTGGTGCGGCCCCCTGGTCTCGACCTGGCCGGCCCGGGGGAGATCGTGCGGCTGGCCGGCTGTCCCGCGCGGACCCGGGAGGAGCTGGTCGACCTGCTGCACGAGACCGGGCCACGTCCGGTGACGATGCTGCAGGCCGTGATGGCCACGCTCGGCCTGCCCGGGCCACGGCTGCTCCAGGACCCGGTGCGGGCCGCCGACCTGCCCGGGGCCACGCGGCACGACCCGTCGGCCCGGCAGGTGTCGTGGTTCGAGGACGCCGTCGCCGACTCCGTCCGGCTGCGGCGGGAGCTCGGGGTCCTGGAGTGACCGGCGCCCTCGCGGGAAGCCCGGCACCGGGTGGCGCGGGGAGCCCGTTCCAGCTGCTGCCCGCCGTGGACGTGTCCGGCCGTCGGGCCGTCCAGGTCGTCGGCGGCGGACCCGCGGACCCGCTCACGGTCGCACGGCGGTGGGTCGGGGAGGGGGCCGACCGCATCCACGTCGTCGACCTGGACCGTGCCTTCGGCCGGGGCTCGGACCTGACCTACCTTGCCGGGCTCGTCCATGCCCTTCCCGTCCCGACCCAGCTCTCCGGGGGGCTCGACGGTCCCGGGGCGGCCCTGGAGGCCCTGGCGACCGGGGCGTGGCGGGTCAACCTGGCGGCCGGCGCGCTCCGAGACCCGGCCGCGCTCCAGGCCCTGGTCGCCGAGCACGGCGCGCGGGTCGCGGTCGGGGTGGACGTCGTCGGGGACCGGGTGGTCGCCCGCGGGTCGGGCGTGGACCTGGGGCCCCTGCCGGAGGTCCTCGACGTCCTCGTCGAGACCCTGCGCCCGGCACCCCCGGGTGCGATCGTGCTCGCGGACGCCGGACGCGACGGACGCCGTACGGGGGTGGACGTCGGTCTGGTCCGCCGGGTTGTGGCCCACCTGGGTTCCCTCGCGCCCGTGGTCGCCTCCGGAGGGGTGGCCGAGCTCGACGACCTGCGTGCACTCCGCGCCGCCGGCGCCGCGGGGGCGGTCCTGGGGTCCGCCCTCTACCACGGCGCCTTCACCCTCTCCCAGGCCAAGGAGGCCGTCGCATGACCCACCGGTTCAGCAGCCACGACCCGCAGGAGGGCTCCGACAGCGCCGGGGTGCCGTGGCAGGGACGCACCCTGACGGGCACCGGTTTCGACCAGGACGACGGCACCGCCGACGAGGGACTGGCCGTCCTGCTCCAGGCCCACCGGCGGGCCGGCGACGGCGGGGGCGGGCCGCCGGTCGACCCGGCTGAGCTCGTCGCCGCCGTGGCACAGGCGCGGCTCATCGTGCCCGTCGTGGCCGTGCCGGGGGAGATCGACGACTCCTCGGGCGTCCCGGTCGACACCCGCAGCGACATGGCGTCGGTGACGCTCGTCGCCCCCGACGGCGCCCGCGCCCTGCCGGCCTTCACCTCCGTGGCGGCCCTGACGGCGTGGAACGCCGACGCCCGCCCGGTGCCGGTGACCGCTCAGCGCGCCGCCCTGGCGGCCGTGCAGGAAGGGTGCTCGGTCATCCCCCTGGACCTGCCCTCCCCGCCGGGGAGCGCGGCATACCTGCTCCGGCCATCCATGGTGTGGGCCCTGGCCATGGGGCGGCCGTGGGGTCCCGCGCACGAGGACGACCAGGTGCTCTGCGCCGTCGCCGCGGCCGTGGCGGACCAGGAGGCGGTGGTGGACCACCGGTGCACCGCCGGTCCCGACGGGGCCCTGCAGGTCGAGCTGACGCTCGCCCCCGGCCTGGGGCAGGAGGAGATCCGTCGGCTCGTCACCGGGGTGGGCGAGCGGATCGCCGCCGACGGTGAGGCCCGGGCCCGGATCGACGCCGTGGCCTTCCGGCTGGGACGGACCTGAGGTCCGGACGGGCGCGCCGCTCCTGGCAGGAGCGACGCGCCCGTCGACGGCCGGGTGCGGTGCCGCTCAGCTGTCGGCGGCGTGCCCCGGCTGGGCGGAGGCGGACGCCTCGGGCCGCACGCCCTCGGCGTCGGGCGTCCCGGAGTCCTCGTCCTTGGGGCCGGCGCCGGGGACCTGGTCACCCTTGGCGGCCCGGTAGGCCTCCTCGACACGACGACCGATGTTCTCGTCGACGTTGCGCCAGTACTCGAAGACGCGGGAGAGCACGGGCTCGCGCACGTCGTCCGGCATGAGGGAGCCGACCACGGTCTCCACCAGACGCTGGCGCTGCTCCTCGCTGTACACCTCGCGGACGAGGATGCCGGGCTGGGTGAAGTCGTCGTCGTCCGCGCGCAGGGTGTAGGCCGAGCGCACCAGCTCGCCGTCGGCCTCCCAGCCGTTCTCCACCGGCCCGGTCTCGTCCGACCAGGGGCGGTCGTAGGAGTTGGGGGCGTAGGTGGGCTGGTTGCCCGAGTGCAGGAAGGCCATCGGGCCGTCGAACTGGTAGGCGTTGGTCTGCACCTTGGGCTGGTTGACCGGCAGGTGCTGGAAGTTGGCCCCGATGCGGTGACGCTGGGCGTCCGGGTAGGAGAAGACGCGCGCCAGGAGCATCTTGTCGGGGGAGACCCCGGTCCCGGGGACCTGGTTCGACGGGGAGAAGGCGGCCTGCTCGATCTCGGCGTGGAAGTTGACCGGGTTGCGGTCCAGCGTCAGGGTGCCGACCTTCACGAGCGGGTAGTCCGCGTGCGGCCACACCTTGGTGAGGTCGAACGGGTTGATCCGGTAGGTCTTGGCCTCCTCGTACGGCATGATCTGCATCGACAGCGTCCAGGAGGGGTGGTCCCCCCGCTCGATCGCGTCGAACAGGTCGCGCCGGTGGAAGTCCGCGTCCTCGCCGGCCAGCTGCCCGGCCTCCTCGTTCGTCAGGTTCTCTACGCCCTGCTCGCTGTGCCAGTGGTACTTGACGAAGAAGCGCTCGCCCTCGGCGTTGACCCACATGTAGGTGTGCGAGGAGTAGCCGTTCATGTGCCGCCAGGTCTTGGGCAGGCCACGGTCGCCCATGAGGTAGGTGACCTGGTGGGCCGACTCGGGGGTGGAGGTCCAGAAGTCCCACTGCATGTTGTTCGACCGCAGGCCGCTGTCGGGCAGGCGCCGCTGGCTGCGGATGAAGTGGGGGAACTTCATCGGGTCGCGCACGAAGAAGATGGGCGTGTTGTTGCCCACCACGTCGTGGTTGCCCTCGCTGGTGTAGAGGCGCACGGCGAAGCCACGCACGTCCCGCCAGGTGTCGGGGGAGCCCTGCTCGCCGGCGACGGTGGAGAAGCGGACGAGCGCCTCGGACTCCGCGCCCTGCTGGAAGGCGGCGGCCTTGGTCCAGCGGGAGACGTCCTCGGTGACGACGAACCGGCCGAACGCACCCGAACCCTTGGCGTGGGGCAGCCTCTCCGGCACCTTCTCGCGGTCGAAGTGGGCCAGCGTCTCGATGAGGCTCACGTCGTGCAGGAGCAGCGGTCCGTCGGCGCCGACGGACAACGAGTTGCGGTCCGAGCCCGAGGGCACGCCCGCGGTGGTCGTGGACCCCGTGGTGCTGGGGTGCTGCTCGTGGTGGAGCTGGTTGACGAACCCGTGCTGGGTCTCGCTCATGCGTTCTCCTTCGAGTGGTGGATGGTCGGGGTGGTCCGGGTGGAGGGCCCCGCCCCGCCGCCGGGGGAGTGGTCCCCGTCCGTGCGGCAGGAAGGGCACAGGCCCCAGTAGATGACCTCGGCCTCGTCGACGAGGAACCCGAGGGACTGCGGGCCGGCGGGGTCCAGGCAGGGGACGCTGCCCGTCGCGCAGGGAACGTCGTGCAGACGGCCGCAGCCGCGGCAGACGACGTGGTGGTGGTTGTCCCCGCCGTCGATCTCGTAGCGGGCGACCGAGTGGGCCGGCTGGATCCGACGCAGGACCCCGGCCCCGTCGAGCGTGGAGAGGACGTCGTAGACCCCCTGCACCGACACGCCGGGGGCCCCGTCGGCGGACCCGCCACGGACCCGCTCGAGCACCTGGGCGGCGTCGGCGTGGGGGTGCTCGGCGAGGACCTCCAGCACGGCGACCCTGGGGCCGGTGACCCGCAGACCGGCCGAGCGCAGCAGGTCCATCGGGGCGGTCGGCATGGGCCCATCGGACCACGTTTCCTTGAATCGTTCAAGTACAGACCGGCACCGCGCTCCGACGCCCGGGGCGGGGACGCAGATCTGCTAACATGATGGATCGACCAGTCGGACGTCCGCGCGTCCGACGTGCAAGAGGGGCCTTTCCGCCCCCACCCGCGTCGACCTCCGGGTCGCCGGGTCCGGGTCCGCACCACCTCGGTGCACGGGCATGACGTGGTTCGTCCACGGCATACCCGCCGGCGCTTCCGCGACCGGACGGACCCGTGGACAGGCCTCTTGCGCACCTGGTGCCAGGAGGCCTTTCTGGTGCCTGGTCGTCATGACGGACGAAGGAGCAAGCACATCAGCGAGCCTCGCATCAACGACCGGATCCGTGTTCCCGAGGTCCGGCTGGTGGGACCGAACGGGGAGCAGGTCGGCATCGTGCGCGTCGAGGACGCGCTGCGGCTGGCGGCCGAGGCGGACCTCGACCTGGTCGAGGTGGCCCCCGAGGCACGTCCCCCGGTCGCCAAGCTCATGGACTTCGGCAAGTACAAGTACGAGACCGCCATGAAGGCCCGGGAGTCCCGGAAGAACCAGGTCAACACGGTCATCAAGGAGATCAAGCTCCGTCCCAAGATCGACGACCACGACTACGGCACCAAGAAGGGCCACGTCGTCCGCTTCCTCAAGGGGGGCGACAAGGTCAAGGTGACCATCATGTTCCGCGGCCGGGAGCAGTCCCGACCGGAGCTGGGCTTCCGGCTCCTGCAGCGGTTGGCCGAGGACGTCGCCGAGCTGGGCTTCGTCGAGAGCGCCCCGCGCCAGGACGGCCGCAACATGGTCATGGTGCTCGGGCCGACCAAGAAGAAGACGGTCGTCCGTCAGGAGAAGCGCCGCGAGGCCGAGCGGTCGCGCACCGGCGAGCCGGGGGGCGAGGCTCCCGCCGCGTCCGAGGCGGGCACCACCCAGACCGAGCAGGCCTGAGACGCCCCGGCGTCCACCTGCGCACCACCACGCCCGCGGCAGCAGCGGGACCACGCACGAAGGAGATCGGCCCATGCCGAAGATGAAGACCCACAGCGGCGCCAAGAAGCGCTTCCGGGTGACCGGGACCGGCAAGGTCATGCACCAGCGGGCCCGCCACGTCCACAAGTTCCAGGAGCGCAGCTCCAAGGCGGCTCGTCGTCTCGTGAACGACAAGCTGGTCGCCCCGTCCGACGTCCGCAAGGTGAAGAAGATGCTCGGCCTCTGAGCCGCAGCACCTTCCGCACCTCCCAGCACACACAAGGAGACATCACGTGGCACGCGTGAAGCGGGCGGTCAACGCCCACAAGAAGCGTCGGGTCGTCCTGGACCGCGCCAGCGGCTACCGCGGACAGCGCAGCCGGCTCTACCGCAAGGCCAAGGAGCAGGTCACCCACTCGCTGGTCTACTCCTACAACGACCGGCGCAAGCGCAAGGGTGACTTCCGTCGCCTGTGGATCCAGCGGATCAACGCCGGCGCCCGCGCCAACGGGATGACCTACAACCGGTTCATCCAGGGCCTCAAGGCCGCCGGGATCGAGGTCGACCGCCGCATGCTGGCCGAGCTGGCCGTGCACGACGAGGCCGCCTTCGTCGCGCTCGTCGACCTGGCCAGGGCCAACGTCCCCGCCGAGGGCGAGAAGGCCGACTCGGCCGCCTGACCGCACACCCCACGTCCGCCCCAGCCCCGTGACCGGCCTCCCGCCGCTGAGCAGCACCCGCAGCGAGCGCGTCCGGCAGGTCACGGCGCTGGGGCGTCGTGCTGCCCGCGACCGGCAGGGGCGCTTCCTCGTCGAGGGGCCGCAGGCCGTGCGCGAGCTGCTCGGGTATGCCGCGGGCGCGGCCGAGGTCCTCTACGTCACCCCCGCGGCCCTGGACCGCCACGCCGACCTCGTCGAGCAGGCGGTGCGCCTCGGGGTGGCCGTGCGGGAGTGCACCGCGGACGTCCTGGGCGTCATGGCGGGGACCGAGCACCCGCAGGGGCTGCTGGCGGTGGCCCGGCGGGTCGACGTCCCGCTGGAGCGGGCGCTGGCGGCGGTCGGGGAGCAGGGGTTCGTCGTGGTGCTCGCGCACGTGCGTGACCCGGGCAACGCGGGCACGGTGCTGCGGGCCGCGGACGCCTTCGGCGCCGCGGCCGTCGTCGTCAGCGCGGCCTCGGTCGACGTCTACAACCCCAAGGTGGTGAGGTCCACCGCGGGCTCGCTCTTCCACCTGCCGGTGAGCGTGGGCACCCCCGTCCAGGAGGTGCTGCAGGCCTGCCGCGCCCGGGGCATCCGCCTGCTCGCGGCCGACGGGTCGGGGCAGACCCGGTTGCCGGACGTCGACCTCACCGGCCCGCACGCCTGGGTGATGGGCAACGAGGCCTGGGGCCTTCCTCCCGACGTGCTCGCGGGGTGCGACGCGGCGGTGTCGGTGCCGATCCGCCGGGCCGAGTCGCTCAACCTGGCGATGGCGGCGACCGTGTGCCTGCACGCCTCCTCGGTGGCCACCGGCGCCGTCTGAGTCAGCCCGACCGGCGGCCCAGGAGCGCCAGGACCAGCACGGCGAGGGCACCCAGTGCGGCCAGGGCGAGCGTGACCCCCACCTGTCCGTCGGGCGCCAGCAGTCCTCGGTCCTCGTCCTGCCAGGGCCACAGCGCGCGCAAGGCCCCCAGGATCACACCCGTGAGCACGACGAGGGTGGGCACGTGGTGGTGCTCCAGCAACCGCTGGAGCAGGCGGAGGAAGGACGCCAGGCCGACGGCCGCACCCGCCCCGAAGACGAGCAGGTAGCCCAGGTCGCGTTCGTTGAGGGCGGCCAGGGTGGGTTCGTACAGGCCCAGGGTCAGCAGGAGGAACGAGCCCGAGAGGCCGGGCAGCGCCAGGGCGCAGACGGCGACCGCGGCGGCCGCGAAGACGACGGCGGGGTGCGTCGGCAGGTGCTGGGGAGGCAGGCCGACCAGGACGGCGGCCGCCACGGCCACCACGGCCGCCAGCGCGACGTAGCGCCACGACCAGGCGCGCCCGACGATGGTCGCCGGCACCAGCACGGCGGCCGCGCTCATCCCCAGGAACAGCCCCAGCGTGGGCACCGGGTGCCGCTCGGCGACCGGCGCCACGAGCGCGGCGGTGAGCAACGCCGCCGGCACCATGCCCGCGATCACCGGCAGCACGACGTCCCAGCGCACCCGGGCCAGCTCGGCCCGGGCCGCGGGCCGGTCGGTCGGCAGCAGCCGCAGCCCGCCCACGAAGTGCCCGGCGGAGGTGACCAGCCGCTCGTAGATGCCGACGATGAGCATGACGGTCCCGCCGCTGATGCCGGGCACCACCTCGGCGGCGCCGATGAGCGCCCCGCGGGCGGCATGCAGGACCGAGGTCGTCACGGGGGGCATGGCGTCAGACTAGGCGCTCGTCGGGGGTCGTCGTGCCGCCGCCTACACTTGCGCAGGTGTCCGGACCCAACACCAGCTACGACCCCGTCGAGGTCGCCGCCCTCGCGCCGGAGGCGGTCGACCAGGCCGTCGCCGACGCGCTCGCGGCGATCGAGGCCGCCGACTCCCTCGACGCCCTGAAGGCCGCCCGGCTGGCGCACGCCGGGGAGCGCTCCCCCCTCGCCCTGGCCAACCGCGAGATCGGCGCCCTTCCGCCCAGCGCCAAGGCCGAGGCCGGCAAGCGGGTCGGGCAGGCGCGCGGCCGCGTCAACGCCGCGCTGACCGCACGGCAGGCCGAGCTGGAGGCCGAGCGGGACGAGCGGATCCTCGTCGAGGAGGCGATGGACCTCACGGCCGTGCCCGCCCGCCGCCCGCTGGGCCGCCGGCACGTGCTGACGGTCACCGCGGAGCGGATGGCCGACGCCATGGTCGGCATGGGGTGGGAGATCGCCGAGGGGCCCGGCGTGGAGGCCGAGTGGTTCAACTTCGACGCGCTCAACTTCGACAAGGACCACCCGGCACGGCAGATGCAGGACACCTTCTTCGTCGACCCGGCCGACGCCGGCCTGGTCCTGCGCACGCACACCTCGCCGGTCCAGGCGCGGTCCCTGCTCGAGCGGGGCGTGCCGCTCTACGTGGCCGTGCCCGGCAAGACCTTCCGCACCGACGAGCTGGACGCCACCCATACCCCCGTCTTCCACCAGCTCGAGGGGCTGGCCGTCGACGAGGGGCTGACGATGGCCCACCTCAAGGGCACGCTGGACCGGCTCGCCGAGGCGATGTTCGGCCCCGGCATCGTCAGCCGCCTGCGCCCGGCCTACTTCCCGTTCACCGAGCCCAGCGCCGAGATGGACTTCCGCTGCTTCGTCTGCCGCGGGGAGGACACCGGGTGCCGGACGTGCGGCGGCACGGGCTGGATCGAGTGGGGGGGCTGCGGCATGGTCAACCACAACGTCCTGCGGGCCTGCGGAGTGGACCCGGAGCGCTACCAGGGCTTCGCCTTCGGGATGGGCGTGGAGCGGACCGCGATGTTCCGCCACGGCATCACCGACATGCGGGAGCTGATCGAGGGAGACGTGCGCTTCAACGCGCAGTTCGGGATGGAGATCTGATGCGGGTTCCGGTCGACTGGCTGGGCGAGTACGTCGAGCTGCCGCAGGACGTCACCGGCGAGCAGATCGCCGCGGCCCTGGTCTCCGTGGGCCTCGAGGAGGAGGGCCTGCACACCAGCGGCGTCGGCGGCCCGCTCGTCGTGGGCCGCGTGCTGGAGAAGCACCCGGAGCCGCAGAAGAACGGCAGGACGATCAACTGGTGCCAGGTGGACGTCGCGGACGCCAACGGCACCGGCGAGCCCCAGGGCATCGTGTGCGGCGCGCACAACTTCGAGGTCGGCGACCTGGTGGCGGTCATCCTGCCCGGAGGCGTGCTGCCGACCCCGCAGGGTCCGATGACCATCTCCGCCCGCAAGACCTACGGCCACGTGTCCGCCGGGATGATCTGCTCGGTCCGCGAGCTGGGCATCGGCGACGACCACGAGGGCATCATCGTGCTCCCACGTCTGCTCGGCCACGAGCGGGTCGAGCAGCTGGGGCTGACGCCCGGCGACGACCTCGTCGGGGTCCTCGGCCTGGACCGCGAGGTCGTCGAGGTCAACGTCACCCCCGACCGCGGCTACTGCTTCAGCATCCGCGGCATCGCCCGGGAGTACTCCCACGCGACGGGCGCGGCATACCGTGACCCCGCCGACCTGCCGGTCGACCCGGCGACGGGGGACGGGTATGCCGTGGAGCTGCGCGACGAGCACCGCCCCCACGGCGAGGTGCCCGGCTGCGACCGCTACGTGGCCCGGGTCGTGCGGGGACTCGACCTGACCCGGCAGACGCCGGAGTGGATGGCCCGCCGCCTGACCGAGGCCGGCATGCGCCCGATCGGCCTGGCCGTCGACGTCACCAACTACGTCATGCTCGCGCTGGGCCAGCCGCTGCACGCCTTCGACCTGGCCACGCTGGAGCGCCCGATCGTGGTCCGCCGGGCGCGGGCGGGTGAGCGGCTGCGCACGCTCGACGACGTCGACCGCGAGCTGGACCCCGAGGACCTGCTCATCACCTGCGGCCCCGACGGGGAGCGCATCCTGGCCGTGGCCGGCGTGATGGGCGGCGAGGACGGCGAGGTGACGCCCGGGACGACCACCGACGTGCTCATCGAGTCGGCCCATTTCGACCCCCGCACCGTCGCCCGCACCTCGCGGCGCCACCGCCTCTCGAGCGAGGCGGCCAAGCGGTTCGAGCGCGGGGTCGACCCGGCGGTGGCCGCGGCGGCGGCCCAGCTCGCCGTCGACCTGCTCGTCGAGCACGGGGGTGGCACCGCCGACCCGGCGATCACCGACCGTGACGAGCGCCCGACCACGGGCATGGCGCCGATCCGGATGGAGGTGGACCTGCCGACGCGCTACGTCGGGGTGGACTACCCGGCCGCGCGGGTCGTCGAGCTGCTCGAGGCGATCGGCTGCGACGTCCGGGCCGAGGGCGAGGGCATGCTGACGGTCGTCCCGCCCACCTGGCGGCCCGACCTGACCGACGCGCCCACGCTGGTGGAGGAGGTCGCCCGGATCGACGGCTACGACAAGATCCCCTCCGTCGTGCCGCGGGCCACCGGCGGGCGCGGCCTCACCCACGCGCAGCGTTCCCGCCGGGCCGTGGCGGCCGCCCTGGCCGGATCCGGCCTGCAGGAGGTGCTGACCTACCCCTTCGTCGGCGAGAGCAGGTTCGAGGAGCTCGCCCTGCCGGCCGACGACCCGCGACGCGCGGCGCTGCGCCTCGCCAACCCGCTCTCCGACGAGGCACCGCTGATGCGGACCGAGCTGCTGCAGACGCTGCCCGAGGCGCTGCGCCGCAACGTCTCCCGCGGCAACCGCGACGTCGCCCTCTTCGAGATCGACACGGTCACCCTGCCCGACCACGCCGCCAAGGCGCCCGTGCCGGGGGTCGGCGAGCGTCCCGACGACCAGACCCTCGCGGCGATCCGCGACGCCGTGCCGACCCAGCCGTGGCACGTGGCGCTCATGGCCGCCGGCCAGGCCGACCGCGCCGGCTGGTGGGGCAGCGGCCGGCACGTCGACGTGACCGACGTCGCAGCCTGGGCGCACGCGGTCGCGGACACCCTCGGTGTCCCCGTCCGGCGCAGGCCGGCCGACCGGGCACCCTTCCACCCCGGGCGCTGCGTGGAGCTCACGCTCGCCGACGGCACGACCGTCGGCTGGGCCGGCGAGCTGCACCCCAAGGTGGTCCAGCGCCTCGGACTGCCCGACCGGACCGCCGCCGCCGAGCTCGACCTGGAGGTGCTCCTCCGGGCCAGCGACCACCGCACCCAGGCGCGCCCGCTGTCGACCCACCCCACTGCCGCCTCCGACGTAGCACTGGTGGTCCCCCTGTCGACCCGGTACGGGGACGTGGAGGAGTCGCTGCGCGCCGGAGCGGGGGACCTGCTGGAGGGCATCGAGCTGTTCGACGTCTACGTCGGCGACCAGGTCGGGCCGGACCAGCAGTCGCTGGCCTTCCGGATGCACTTCCGGGCCCCGGACCGCACCCTGACCACCGAGGAGGTCAACACCGCCCGCGACGCCGCCGTGGCCCGCGCCACGCAGGACCACGGCGCCGCCCAGCGCTGACCCGCCGACTAGGCTGGGGTGCATGAGCGCTCCTCCCGCCCGCGTCGCCCTCGTCACCGGTGCCTCGCGCGGCATCGGTGCGCACATCGTCGCCGCGCTGCTCGACGACGGCTGGACGGTCGTCGGCCTCTCCCGCTCGGGCCAGGTGACCGACGGGGCCGAGGGGCTGGCGTGCGACGTCACCGACGCCGCGGCCGTCGAGGAGGCGGTCCGGCAGGTGGTGGACCGCCACGGCCGGATCGACCTGCTCGTCAACAACGCGGGCCTGGTCGAGACCGAGCAGCCCTTGTGGGAGGCCGACGTCGACGAGTGGTGGCAGGTCATGGTCACCAACGTCAAGGGGCCGTTCCTGCTCATGCGCGCGGTGGTGCCGCACATGATCGCCGGCGGGGGAGGGCGCGTCGTTAACCTCAACTCCGGCTCGGGGACGCGGGAGAGCGACGTGCTGACCTCCTACCACGCCTCCAAGTCCGCCCTCGCCAGGCTGACGGGCGGCGTCGCGCTGGCCGGCGCGGAGCACGGGGTGCGTGCGTTCGACCTCGCTCCGGGGGTGATCGAGTCCGACATGACGCACTCGATGCGGATGCACCAGGGGCGTACGGACTGGACCGACCCGGAGGACGTGAAGGCGCTGGTCCTGGCGATCGCCCACGGCGAGCTCGACGGGTTCAGCGGCCGCTTCCTGCGGGCGGGCACGGACGACCTCGACCTGCTGCGCGCACGTTCCCGGGCGGGCCTGGGCGAGGGGGAGCGGATGCTCCGCCTGCGCCCGTGGGGCGAGGACGACCCCCTCCGCGGCTGACGCCCGCACGGCCCACGGCGGCACGGTGCCACCGGCACATGGCCCACGACCGCACGGCCGACGACGGCACGGCGGCGAGTGACCGCATACTCATGCATGCTCTTGTATAGTCACGCCGTGACCAGCATTCCGATGACGCGGGCGGCCCGGCACCAGCGGATCGCTGACCTGCTCGAACGGCACGCGGTGGGGTCGCAGGCGCAGCTGCTGGACCTCCTCGCCGAGGACGCCATCCACGTGACTCAGGCGACGCTGTCGCGTGACCTCGTCGACCTGGGGGCGGTCAAGGTGCGCCGCGGCCGGCAGCTCGTGTACGCCGTGCCCGGCGAGGGCGGGGACACCACGCCCCGCCCCGCTCAGGACGCCCAGCAGGTCTCGGCCCGCCTGGTCCGTCTCCTGCAGGAGCTGCTCGTGAGCGCCCGCGCGGTCGGCAACCAGGTCGTCCTGCGGACGCCTCCGGGAGCCGCCCAGTACCTCGCGGCGGCGATCGACCGCAGCGACGACCCCGACGTGCTCGGCACCATCGCCGGCGACGACACCATCCTGGTCATCACCACGGCTCCGGACGGCGGGCCGGAGACCGCCGAGCGGCTGCTCTCGATCGCCGACCTGGGGGACGTCGGCCCATGACGTGCCGCGGGGGGCCGGGCGGGCACGGGCGGTCATGGGGGAGGATGGGGCCATGACGGCAAGCCTGTGGGGAGGTCGCTTCACCGGCGGCCCCAGCGACGCCCTGGCGGCGCTCAGCAAGAGCACGCACTTCGACTGGCGCCTGGCGCCGTACGACCTGGCGGGGTCCCGCGCCCATGCCCGGGTCCTGCACCGGGCCGGGCTGCTCTCGGACGAGCACCTGGGCGTCATGCTCGGCGGACTGCGGCAGCTCGGCGAGGACGTGCGGTCCGGGGAGTTCGTCCCGGCGCCGGACGACGAGGACGTGCACACCGCGCTCGAGCGCGGGCTGATCGAACGGATCGGGCCCGACGTGGGCGGGCGGCTGCGGGCGGGCCGTTCCCGCAACGACCAGGTCGCCACCCAGTTCCGGATGTACCTGCGGGACCAGGCCCGCCTGCTCTCGGCCAAGGTGCTCGACGTCGTCCAGGCGCTCCTCGACCAGGCTGCGGCCCACCCCACGACGGCCATGCCGGGCCGCACGCACCTGCAGCACGCGCAGCCGGTGCTGCTGGCCCACCACCTGCAGGCGCACGCGTGGGCCCTGCTGCGCGACGTGGACCGCTGGGCCGACTGGGACGTCAGGGCGGCCGTGTCCCCCTACGGGTCCGGGGCGCTGGCCGGGTCCTCGCTGGGGCTGGACCCGGAGTCGATCGCCCACGACCTGGGCATGGACCGGCCCAGCGAGAACTCGATCGACGGCACGGCCTCCCGGGACTTCGCCGCGGAGTTCTCCTTCGTGGCGGCCATGGTGTCGGTCGACCTGTCGCGCATCGCCGAGGAGGTCATCCTCTGGGCCACCGCCGAGTTCGGCTTCGTCACCCTCGACGACGCCTTCTCGACCGGGTCCAGCATCATGCCGCAGAAGAAGAACCCGGACGTGGCCGAGCTGGCCCGGGGGAAGGCCGGCCGGCTGATCGGCGACCTCGCCGGGCTGATGGCCACCCTCAAGGGGCTGCCGCTGGCCTACAACCGCGACCTGCAGGAGGACAAGGAACCGGTCTTCGACGCGGTCGACACCCTCGAGGTCCTGCTGCCCGCCGTCGCCGGGATGGTGGCCACCCTGACCTTCGACATCGACCGGCTGGCGCAGCTCGCCCCCCAGGGGTTCTCCCTCGCCACGGACGTGGCCGAGTGGCTGGTGCGCCAAGGAGTGCCCTTCCGGGTCGCCCACGAGGTCGCGGGCGGCTGCGTCCGGGTGTGCGAGGAGCGCGGCATCGGCCTGGAGGAGCTCTCCGACGAGGACCTCGCGGCGATCAGCCCGCACCTCGACCCGCAGGTGCGCGGGGTGCTCACCGTCGAGGGGTCGCTGGCCTCCCGCAACGCCCACGGGGGCACCGCCCCGGCCCGGGTCAGCGAGCAGCACGCCCATCTGCTCAAGCAGGTTGCGCGGCACCGGCACTGGGTCCAGGACGTTCCGCAGGTGCGTGACTGAGCACGTCGGGGCAGGAGCGCCGGGTGCGCGTCCGCCCCTGCCCCCGATGGTGCAGCCGCGCCGCGACTGGCTGGCAGGACCGGTCCTGCAGGTCGCGCCCGCCCTGCTCGGGGCCCACGTCAGCGCCGGCGGGGTGACGGTCCGGCTCACCGAGGTCGAGGCCTACGCGGGCACCCGCGACCCGGGCTCGCACGCCTTCCGCGGCCCCACGCCACGCACCCAGGTGATGTTCGGCCCGCCCGGGCACCTCTACGTCTACTTCTCCTACGGGATGCACTGGTGCTGCAACGTGGTGTGCGGCCCCGACGGGGAGGCGAGCGCGGTGCTGCTGCGGGCCGGGGAGGTCGTCGCGGGTATGGAGTCCGCGCGCGCCCGACGCGACGCGGGCCGGGCCCGGCCGCACCCGGCCCGGGACCTGGCCCGCGGACCGGCTCGGCTGGCCTCCGCGCTCGGCCTCGGCCGCGAGCACGACGGCCTCGACCTGTTCGACCCCGGCAGCCCGGTGGAGCTGCGGGTCGCGGACGGCGAGGTGGGGCCGGTGCGCCAGGGCCCACGGGTGGGCGTCGCGGGGGAGGGCGGTGACGGGCGGCTCCATCCGTGGCGCTTCTGGATCGACGGGGACCCGACCGTGTCCGCGTACCGTCCCGGGACGGCCCGACGGCGTCCCGGCCGGGCCGGGACCGACCCGCCCCGCACGTAGGCTGGGCCCGCACCCGTCCCATGACACCACTCTCACCCCGTGCCGCCGTCAGGGACACCGCACAGCACACCCACCGGAAGGACCTGCGAGCGTGACCAACATCCTCGACGAGCTGCAGTGGCGGGGGCTGGTGGCCCAGACCACCGACGAGGCCGGCCTCCGCGAGGCGCTGGACGACACCCTGACGGTGTACTGCGGGTTCGACCCCACCGCCCCCAGCCTGCACTTCGGCAACCTCGTGCAGCTGATCGTCCTGCGCCACCTGCAGCGGGCCGGGCACCGCGTCCTGTGCCTGGTGGGCGGTTCCACGGGCCTCATCGGCGATCCGAGGCCCACGTCCGAGCGGGTGCTCAAGACCAAGGAGACGACGGCCCACTACGTGGAACGGATCCGTGAGCAGGTCCGGCCCTTCCTGGACTTCGAGGGGGACAACCCGGCGGTCGTGGTCAACAACCTCGACTGGACCGCGCCGTTGAGCGCGCTCGACTTCCTCCGCGACGTGGGCAAGCACTTCCGGGTGAACCAGATGATCCGCAAGGAGGCGATCGCCGCCCGGCTCGAGAGCCAGGAGGGCATCTCCTACACGGAGTTCAGCTACCAGCTGCTGCAGGCGCTGGACTACCTGCACCTCTACCGCGAGCACGGCTGCACCCTGCAGACGGGCGGGCAGGACCAGTGGGGCAACCTCACGGCCGGCGTGGACCTCATCCACCGGGCGGAGGGCGGGACGGCCCACGTGCTGACCACACCGCTCATCACCGACGAGAACGGCGAGAAGTACGGCAAGTCCGCCGGCAACGCGGTCTGGCTCGCGGCCGACATGACCAGCCCCTACGCGTTCTACCAGTACTGGATCAACGTGGCGGACAGCGAGGTGGGCAAGCTCCTACGGGTGTTCACCGACCGTGACGAGGCGGAGGTCGCCGAGCTGGAGGTCGCCGCCAGGGAACGTCCGCACCTGCGCGAGGCCCAGCGCGCCCTCGCCGCCGACGTCACCACCCTCGTGCACGGGCAGGCGGCCACCGCTCAGGTCGAGGCCGCCAGCCGGGTCCTGTTCGGCCGGGGGGATCCCGCCACCGTCGACGCTGGCACCCTGCGCGACGCGACGGCCGAGCTGCCCGGCGCCGAGGTGCCCGTGGGCGCCAGCCTCGTGGAGGCGCTCGTGCTCGCCGGCCTGGCGGACAGCAGGGGCGCCGCCCGGCGTCTGATGGCGGAGGGTGGCGTCAGCCTGAACAACGCCAAGGTGGAGGACGTCGAGCGCACCCTCCGGGAGCAGGACTTCCTCCACGGCGAGGTCGTGCTCCTGCGCCGTGGCCGGAAGAACCTCGCCGCGGTCCGCCGCAGCGACGGCCCAGCCACGCCCTGAGGTCCCACCGCGCCGCGATCAGGCGTCTGACCTGCGGATTTGTGTTCCGCGGTCCGCGTGCCTAAAGTTATCTCTCGCCGCACCGACAGGGAGGCACGGACACCGGGAACGGTGGCCGGTCCCGGGTCGGCACCCCTCATCGTCCAGGCGGTCTCGAACCGCCCGCGGAGTTGACTCCGCAGCGATGGAGGGAATAACCTGGAGAGGTTGCCCCGGATGAGGCTCGCACGGTTGTGTGGGTTTCTGGTGGTGTG
>NZ_VFXM01000029.1:0-4442 GCF_006519705.1 Ornithinimicrobium kibberense | reverse complement strand
GGGGCTCGGGACATCGGCCTACCGGCCTGGGGCAGTTGCGCGCGTAGTCGTCTGTAATACACTCGACTTGTGAGCGAAGCGTTCGACCTTGAGGCGCTCGATGACACCGAGCCCTTCGAGATCGACGAGCAAGCCGCTCACCTGTTCAAGCATCCACACCTGGGGCTGGACGATGTGATCGACGCGTGGAGCAGTGATCCGCTGTTCTACCCGCCCAAGCCGCCCGCCCACTGGTTGATGCTCGCGGAGGTCAGTGGGCGAGTCCTCATCGTCCCGCTGGCCCCATCTCGGTCGGGCGATCCGAGCAAGTGCCGACCGATCGGCTGCTACGAGGCGTCTTCGGGCCTCGCCGCTACGTACCGGAGGGACCGTGATGAGCACTGACGACAGCCGGCCGATGACGCCGGAGCAGGAGTACGACTTCTACGCCGACCCGCGCAACCAGGAGCCCCAGGGACCTGCGCGTCGTCGCAAGCGTCCGATGAGCGCGCCCGTGCCGGTGCGCTTCCCAGCTGACCTGCTCGAGGAGGTCAAGCGCGCTGCGGAAGCGGACGACCGTTCAGTCTCCGCCTGGATCCGTCGAGCCGTCGAACACGAGCTGTCCCGCCCCGCCTGACCCGGTGAGCCCAACACGCGGCCAGCGGCAGATGGGGACGTTTGAGAGGTCTCCCACTGAGTGCATAGTTATGCAGTCAGAGGTCTCTGTCGAGATGGCCTGCGGCGGTTCGACTGAGGGTCGGTTCGGCCAGCACGTCTGGCCGCGCGTCTGTCTGACGATGTGTCCGCAAGGGGATGGTCTTACGGGACGATGGCTGCGGGATGGCACGGCGCGCTTCAGAGCCCGGGTGAGGGTCGGACCAGCGGGTATTGCATGTGGCCCGTCTCGCGGCGAAAGGGCGCGTTGGCGCGGTATCGGGCAGGGGGCCGGTGCGAGTTGGGAGTCGCGACGGGCTGGGCGCGGCCCCGGTCTCGGCTCAGCCGCCGTGGTCAGGTGTGTGTTGGTCCGTCCTGGTTGGTGTCGCGGCCCACCGGCTGGACTGCCTCGCTGGTGTGGGTGTAGGCGGCGTCGCGCACGTCGGCGTAGTCTTCCAGGCCCGCGCCGAGGGCGCCGCCGACCGTGGCGATCGTCGCCGTGAGCCAGGCAAGGCGCCCGTACTCCGCTGCGCCAAGTGCCGTGCCCACCGAGGTGGCATACACCGACTCCGGGACGAGGAGCAGCGCGCCGAGCCATGCCAGGACGAACAGCGCGAGGTAGTAGACCAGCACGCCGATGACGACGGTCGCGAGGGTGGCGAGGTTGAAGAGGACCACCTGCTCGCGTTCCCGGCGGTGCCGCGCGCGTTCCCACAGGCCGCCGCCGAGGACGAGCGCGAGGGTGAGGGCGCCGACCGACAGCACCCCGAGGCCGGTGAGTCTGAGCGACCCGTAGGAGGCGGACAGCGACCACAGGTCGGAGGTGACGAGCGCTGCGACGCCGCTGGCGGCGGCGACGGTGAGCGAGCGCGACAGTCGGAGGGCGAGGCGCCATGGTTGGTTCGCGCGCACCATCCCAAGCAGAACCCAGAGGTTCCCGCCGAGCACGCGGGCCGCGAACTCCACCGCGTTGTCCCCAGGATGGTCCTTGGTGTCGGCCGCGAGCTGACGCAGCCGCCGATCTGGCGAGCGCCCTTCGGCCTCCGCGCCGAGCAGCGTGGTCACGACACCGACGACGGTCTCCTCCGCCCGCCGCTGCACTCGCACTGGTCCTAGCGCCGGGACGGAGACCAGGCCGACGCCGTGCACCGGGCTGGTGACGACGGCGAGGGTGCGGTGCCCGTCGCGTAGTGGGGAGTCGGTCAGGACGACGGCGAGGTCCCAGTCCGCGTCGAGCATGCGGTCCCGGGTCTCCTCGAGGAGCTCGGTGCGGCCGGCCGGTGGCCGGGTGAGGACCTCGTGGGCCACGGACACCGTCCACCGGGTCCCGGGAAAGCGGGCGGCCAGGCGCTCGGACAGGGTTGTCTCGAGTGCCGAGCGCACGAGCTCGGCCGCGCGGGGTTCGAGCACGACACCGAGGTGCAGCGTGAGCGGGCGGGCGGCGGGCGGCTGAGCGGGATGTGGCACGGGCCAAGTCTCGGGGATCGCGATGACGGCGGGGAGATCGATGCCCGCGCCGGTGCGATCAGGGTCATCCAGCGCCGAGGGCCGGCGGTGCCGTAGCCCGTGCACGGGATCAGTGGGCTTGTTGACGAGGTGCACGTCGCGGGTCAGGGGCGTACGGTCAGAGCTTGTCAAGATGTCTGTGTAAGTGATGTGGGTCACATGGGGGTTAGAGGTAGGCGTTGGCGATCTCGGTAGCAAGCATCCTTGCCGCCGTGGCCTGCGTGGCGGTCGCTTTCCGCGCCCGAGGCGATTCCAGGCGCTCGGCCGATGCAGCTGAGGCGGCCGAGCACCGCGCTGCGAGACCGCGGCTGCTCGTCGAGCCCGAAGGGGCCGTGCCGCACAACGCAACGGAGGTGATCTACCGCGTTCACAACCTCGACGGTCCGAANAGATGGTCCTGAAGGTCGCTCCCGTGGACGCTGAGACAGTGATCGTGGTGGACGGGGTGGACTTGACGTACGGCACGAGATTCCAAAGAGGCACCGAGCACACCGGGTGGACAGGCACCATCGTGTTCCCGAGTGAGTGAGCACAGTGGGACCCGTTACAGGCCGGAGCGGTCGCGGCCCGCGAAAGAACTCACGAGGGGCGGCAGTAGCGTGCGGCCACGCTCAGCGCGGCAGATGAGTGATAAAGATTGAGGTTGCCGCACGTCGGGATCGTCGCGCACACTGGCGCCTCTTCCACCTGAGAGGTACAGCTTGAGCTACGACGATCCGCGCCTGGCCGTGCTGTATGACGTCGACAACCCCGACGGCCCCGACCACGACTTCTTCCGAGGGTTCGCAGACCACCTCGGTGCGAACCGCATCGTTGATCTAGGCTGCGGCACCGGTCTGCTGACGGTGACCCTGGCGAGGGCTGGGCGCACCGTGACGGGGATTGACCCCGCGCCGGCGATGCTCGAACGCGCAGCAACCCGGCCCGGAGGTGAGGCTGTCAACTGGGTCCTGGGCACCGGCGACGTACTCACGCCTCACACGACCGACCTCATAATCATGAGCGGGAACGTCGTCATGCACATCATCGGAGACGACTGGCACACCACGTTGGCAGCGATCGCTCGTGCCCTCACGCCCAACGGGCGCCTGGTGTTCGAGGCACGAAACCCTGCAGCGCACGCGTGGAAGAGTTGGAACGACCCGGTGGGAGAGCGAGACACACCCGTTGGTTTGCTCCGCGAATCCGTTACCACCGAACCGCCGGACGAGGATGGTGTCGTTCGCATGCACTGCCACAACGAGTTCGTCGAGACCGGCGATGTCCTCGATGTGGAGCAGTCCTTGCAGTTCCGCGACCGCTCGCAGATCGAGGCCGACCTGCTCGCCGCCGGCCTTGTGACGCTCAACGTGTGGAGCGACTGGGCAAGGACGCCGTTCGGTGGCACCGAGGCAGAACCACTGATGGTCTTCGACGCAGCTTTCCCTGGCTGAGGGGGAACGGCGCCACTTGACAATCGGCGCGGCCGACCAGCGGCAGGAGCGGATACTGCATCCGATCCTGACGTCGTCGTCCGGACGCCCCAACCTCTGCATCTGGGGCACGATGGCGTGGTGCTCGAATCCACCGAACTGCGCTCGTGGTCATGGCCGACGCCTGAGAACCTGGCGCCTGTGGTCGTGCTGCACGGCAGCGGACAGGACGAGAACACGCTTCTGAGCTTCGCCCGGGCCGCCTGCCCTGGCCACACGATCATTTCTGTGCGGGGGCGCATCGCGTGGGAGGAGGGGTTCGCGTTCTTCCACCGCAACCCCGACCGCACTCTCGATGAGAGGGACCTCCAGCACGGAGCTGCCCATCCAAGACCTGCTTGAAGGTCTGCAAGACGCGTACTCCGAGTTGCCGATCTTGCTCGGGTTCTCGAACGGGGCCATCGCAGCGGCGGCCGCCATCGTGCGCGCCCCGGATCTGTCCGCGGGTGCGATTCTGCTGCGGCCGTTGTCCCCGTTTCTTGAAAGGGTCTTCCCGCCACTGAGCGGCTATCCGGTCCTCCTCGTGAGTGGTGAGGGCGATGCACGGCGTAACCCATCTGATGGACCCGCGCTCGCGCGTCAGTTCGAGTCCGCAGGCGCAGCCACGTCGCTGGTCGTGCTACCCGTCGGCCACGGGCTGACGACCGCAGATGAGAACGCGGTGACGAGGTGGCTGCCTAAAGTTGGCCGCCCACGTGAAGCCCGCTGAATGTCGTTCACTCACGCTGTCGTCTGAAGGGAGGCCACCAGTACAAGATGCCGGCCTCTCGGCAAGCGTTGCCTGGCCGACGAGATCCCACAGGCGGCTACTAGTTCTATTGACCTCAGGAT